>NZ_NFLR01000029.1:0-27783 GCF_002161005.1 Alistipes sp. An116 | reverse complement strand
CAGAAACCCTCGCCCACGACCATCCTCGTCATCTGCCACAAGGAGAAGAGCGTCGACAAGCGATCGGCCTTCTACAAGGGGTGTGCCGCCAACGGCGTGGTGCTCGAATCGGTCCGCCCGCGCGACTACGAGATCGCCTCGTGGCTCCAGCAATTCATCCGACGCCGCGGCCTGGAGATCGACCCGAAGGCCCTCTCGATGCTCACCGACCACCTCGGAACCGACATCTCGAAGATCGCCAACGAACTGCAGAAACTCACCGTCTCGCTCCCCGAAGGAACGAAGCGCATCACGGACCGCGACATCGAGGCCAATATCGGCATCTCGAAGGATTTCAACAACTTCGAGTTGTGCAAGGCCGTCGTTACGCGCGACATGAACCGCGCCCTGATGATCGCCGACCACTTCGCCCGCAACCCGAAGGAGAATCCGCTGCTGCTGACCGTCATGGCTCTCTTCAACCAGTTCCGCGACCTCTTCGTGGTGAACTACCTGCGCTGGCTTACGCGCCACCGCAACAAGCCCTTTTCCTCGGATCAGGAGCTGATGCGCATCCTGCGCAAGAGCAACACCTTCATTCTGGGCGAAATCAAGCAGAACGCCTCCCGGTGGGACAATCGCAAGGTCTTCCAGATTCTGGGGCTGCTGCGCGAATACGACGCCAAAAGCAAGGGACTCGGATCGGGCGGTGCGTCGGACGGCGAACTGCTGCGCGAACTGCTGCTAAAAATCTTCCTCCAGTGACCGACCTCTATCTCTATCAGACCATTCACCTGGCCCGCGGCCGGGCCCGCCACGTTGCCGAACATGCGGCGACGCTCGATGCCCTTTCGCGCGAATGGTTCGGGCGTCCGTACCCCTCCGCCGCCGAGGCGCTTCAACGGCGGATCGAACGCCGCGCCCGGGAGGAGCACTACCCGACCGAGGTCTCGGGATTTATCCGCCTCGAGCTGCTGGCCGACGGTTCGGAGCGGCTGCTGCCGGCCGGCATCTCCTACTACGACGGCTACGGCTACCGCAGCGTGCAACCCGCAACCGTCGCGCTGCGTTACGACCTGCCGCTGACCGAGGCCCCCACCTCGGCCCATGAAGCGGCCACGCTGCTGGCCCACCGGGCGGCCGAACGCCAGGGGGCGGAGGCAGCCATCCGCTGCGATGCCGAGGGGCACTTCCGCGAGGCCGAGGGGGCCCCGCTCTTCGCCATCGCAGGTCGCACGGTACTCGAAGCGCCGGGACCGGAGAGTGTCGAGCGCTCAATCACCCGGGAGGCCGTCCGCCGGGCCGGGATGGAGCTGCGCAAGGAGGAGTTCGGGCTCGGGAATCTGTCCCGCATCGAGGAGCTCTTCTTTACGGACCATCGCGGCATCACCTCCCTCTCGCGCTGCAACGGAGTGCCGCTGATGACCTTTCTGGCCGAACGAATCGCCGCGGCGCTGGAATAGCGGAGGGGCCAGCAGAGGGGGGCCAGCAGGGGGGGGGAGAGGGAATCGGAACCCGGCAAGCTGGCAAGAGGACAAAAAGGCTCGGCCGGACGCCGCTCCCGGCAAAGGTATGGCCAACGGAAGAGGCGAGGTTCGATCGGAACCCGGCACGCCGGCATAGGCACGATCCCGCCCCGGGGAGGGCCGTTTCCAAAAAATCTGGAAACCGAAACGCAGGCCGACGACCTATCTTGCGCGTTGAACCAAACCCGTCAATCCATGAAAAAATACCTCATGCTCTATGCCGTGGCGGTCACGGCTGCGCTGATGGTCGTATGGCGCCATTACCACGGCGAGAATCAACGTCTGGCCCGGAATCAGGAGGCGCTGGCCTCCGAAATCACCCTCTACCGCACGCAGGCCGGCGAAGAGGCCGCCTCGGCACAGGTGCTCCGGCTACGCTGCGCCGAATTCGAACGGCTGCGGGCCGAAGATGCCGAAGAGATCCGACGGCTGGGCATCCGCCTCCGTCGGCTCGAAGCCTCGGCCCGGACCGCCACTGCGTCGACGCTCGAAATCCGCACCCCGCTGCGGGACTCGCTCATCGTGCGGCGCGACACCTCCGAGATCCTCTCCCGAAGCTTCGGGACGCGGCTCGACACGCTGCACTCCTTCCGCTGGAGCGACCCCTGGGTCCGCATCGAGGGGATCATCCGTCGCGATTCGGTCCACTGCCGCATCCACAGCGTCGACACCCTGCGGCAGATCGTCCACCGCATCCCCCACCGTTTCCTCTTCATCCGCTGGGGCACCAAGGCCCTACGGCAAGAGATCGTCTCGCAGAACCCCCATACGCGAATCGTCTACACGGAATACATCCGGATCGAACGCTGACCGCCGCAACCGGTCACCGGCCCCACCGGCCCGGCCGGCCGCACCGCCCGTCCTGAAACCCTCCCCGCGATGTACGCCGGCACGCCGTCCGGATCCGAAACCGCGAATAAAACACCGAAAACGTACGCGGTTTGCGTTTTTTTTCTACCTTTGCCGAATATGGAGCGCACTGCAATATTCCCGGGGTCGTTCGACCCCTTCACCCGCGGTCACGCCGCGCTGGTCGACGAGGCGCTGAATCTCTTCGACCGCGTGGTGATCGGCATCGGCAACAACACCGCCAAATGCGGCCTGCTGACCGTCGAGAACCGCAAACGCCTGATCGACGACGTCTACCGTCACGAACCTCGCGTCGAGGCCCGGATCTACACCGGACTGACCGGTCAGTTCGCCGAAGAGGTCGGCGCCTGCGCCATCATCCGCGGCGTAAGGAACACCACCGACTTCGAGTACGAACGCACGATGGAGGCCACCAACCACCGCATCTACCCGGCTCTGACCACCGTCATGCTCTTCACGCCGGCCCCCGTGGCCGACATCTCCTCGTCGACCGTCCGCGAGGTCCTCTCCTTCGGACGTACCGTCGAGGAGTTCCTCCCTCAGGGAATCGATATCAACCAATACCTCTAACAATATCCCGATTATGATGGAATTTACGGCCGAAATGATCGCCGGCTTTCTGGGCGGCGATGTCGTGGGCGACAAAAACGCCGCGGTGCACACCGTCTCCTCGATCGAGGCTGGTAAAGCCGGATCGCTGACCTATCTGACCAATCCCAAATACGAACCCTGGCTCTACACCACACAGGCCTCGATCGTGCTGGTCGACCGCTCGTTCGAACCCTCGCAGCCCGTGGCCGCCACCCTGGTCAAGGTCGACAACGCCGCCGCCTGCGTCGTGAAACTGCTCGAAATGTACAACGCCGCAAAACCCCGCCGTAAGGGGATCAGCCCCCGCGCCTCGATCTCCGAAAAGGCCACGGTCGGCGAAGAGTGCTACGTCGGTGACTTCGCGGTCATCGAAGAGGGCGCCCGGATCGGCAAGGGGTGTCAGATTTATCCCCAGGTCTACGTCGGTGCCGGCGTCACCGTCGGCGAGGGCACGACGCTCTATCCCGGCGTGAAGATCTACGAAGGCTGCTCGGTGGGCGCCGACTGCATCCTCCATGCCGGGGCCGTCATCGGTGCCGACGGCTTCGGATTCATGCCCAATGCCGAGGGCGGCTTCGACAAGATCCCCCAGCTGGGCAACGTCATCATCGAGGACCACGTCGAGATCGGAGCCAACACCTGCATCGACCGCGCAAAGACCGACTCGACGATCATCCGCCGCGGCGTGAAACTCGACAACCTGATCCAGATCGGCCACAACGTCGAGATCGGCGAGAATACCGTCTCGTCGGCCCAGACCGGTATCGCCGGCACCTCGAAGGTCGGTCACAACTGCTTCCTGGCCGGACAGGTCGGCATCGCCGACCACGTGACGATCGGAAACCGGGTGAAGGTCGGCTCGAAGAGCGGTATCGACAAGAATGTCCCCGACGGCGAGATCCGTCTGGGATATCCTGCCCTGCCCGGCATGCAATATCATCGCTCGTCGGCCGTTTTCAAGAACCTGCCGGAACTCGCCCGGCGCGTCAACGAACTCGAAAAACAACTCAACGAACTCCAAAAATAGGAAACCATGAAAAAAATCCTCATTTTCGCAGCCTGCGCCACCCTGCTGGCCAGCTGCGGCAGCAAGAACCAATATGTCATCGAGGGTAAGGTCGACGGAGCAAATCCCGTGGTCTATCTCTTCGATCAGGAGGAGAACCTGCTCGACTCGGCAGCCGTCAGGGAGGGCGCCTTCCGCCTCAAGGGCGAGGCTCAGGAGCCTCAGATCGCCATTCTGCGCGATGCCCGCGATGAAAACGCCACGTTTGCCGCCATGCTGCTGCTCGAACCCGGAACAATCCAGGTCAGCGACGACCCCGACAGCCCGATGCGCAAACGTGTCACCGGAACCCCGGCCAATGATGCCAGCACGGAATATGCCGATGCCGGCTACCGCCTGATCATGGAGTACCGCGACAGTTCGACCACCGAAGAGCGCCGCGCCGCCATCGAAAAGGAGTATGAGGAGTTGGCCCACCTAGCCGTCGAGCAGAACCGCAACAACCTCTTCGGCGCCCTGCTGCTGGCCGATCAGATGAGCTACGAACTCTCGGGCAAGGAGCTGCTCGACGAAATCGCCCTCTTCTCCCCCGAGATGCAGCAGACCAAAGTCCTCGTCAATCTGAAGGCGCACGCCCAGGCCAAACAAAAAACCGACGCGGGTCAGCCCTTCATCGACGTAACGGCTCAGGATGCCGACGGCAAGGAGCTGTCGCTCAAATCGGTGGTCGAGAACCCCGCAAACAAGTACATCCTGCTCGACTTCTGGGCTTCGTGGTGCGGTCCCTGCATGGGCGAGGTCCCCTATCTGAAGCAGACCTATGACGAATTCCACAAGAAGGGTTTCGAGATCTTCGGATACTCCTACGACAACAACCGCGACAGCTGGCTCAACGCCGTCAAGGAGAACCAGATGAACTGGATCCATGTCAGCTCGCTGGATGGATTCGAAAACCAGTCGGCCAAGGATTACGCCATCCAGGGGATTCCGGCAAACTTCCTGATCGACCATGAGGGCAAGATCGTCGCCAAGAATCTGCGCGGCGAGGAGCTCTACAACAAGATCGCCGAACTGCTCAAATAAGCAGTCCGTCACGACGGCGCCCCTGCGGATCCGGTTGGCCGGCTGCAGGGGCGTCTTCGTTCCAGCCCCGACGGCGGCCCATCGGTCCCGCCCCGGAGTGACTGAAAAACACCGAAAACACCGAAATGCTCCATAAAGACATGAAACCGCAGGAAAAATACCGCATCATGGGCATTGACCCCGGCACGAACTACATGGGTTACGGCGTGCTGGAGGTCAAGGGACGTACGATCCGCTCGGTCGTACTGGGAGCCATCGACCTGCACCGCCTCACAGACCCCTATGCCAAGCTGCGTTATATCTTCGACCGGGTCGGCAAACTCGTGGACGAATACGGCCCGCGCGAGGTGGCCCTCGAATCGCCGTTCTTCGGTGAGAACGTACAGTCGATGCTCAAGTTGGGACGCGCCCAAGGGGTGGCCATGGCCGCAGCGCTGAGCCGTGACCTGCAGGTCTTCGAATACGCTCCGATGCGGATCAAACAGGCCATCACGGGGCGCGGTTCAGCCACCAAGGAGCAGGTGGCCTCGATCGTCTGCCGGCTGCTGACCATCGACGAGCCACCGCGACGACTCGATGCCACGGACGGCATGGCCGTGGCGCTGTGCCACTATTACGCCACCTCCAGCCCGCTGAATGCCGTCCTGGGCGACGAATGGGTCAAGGGACTCGGAGGCGGTAAAAAGGCGGCCTCGAAGGGCGGAACGCAGAGTTGGGAGCAGTTTCTGAAGAAACACCCCGACCGGGAGATCAAATAGCGGAGGAGCGGAAGGCAGTAGGCGGAAGACAGGCAGCTGAAAGCGGGAGACTGTACACACGGAGGCGGAACGAACATACGGGGGCGGAACATACGGGGGCCGACGGTTTCAACACTCCGGCTGAAACGGGAAAGAGCTCCGGGAGATTCCCGAAGGCGATTCGGAGGGCAGACCAGAGTCAAAATGTAATCGGCTGACAATCTGGAAGGAGCAAGATAGAGACAGAAAACCAGGGAGAATTTATAAAATTTTTTCAACGAAATATTTGCACAGTTCGGAAATTTGCCCTACATTTGCACTCGCAATCAAGGAAAGGCGCCGTAGCTTAATTGAATAGAGCATCTGACTACGGATCAGAAGGTTACAGGTTTGAGTCCTGTCGGCGTCACGAAGGAGGAGCGTTCAAAAGACGCTCCTCCTTGCATTTAGAAGGTTGTCATCCGCATGGCAACCTTTTTTTGTACTTTGTTTCGGACGGTTTTCAGGGCGAAACCGGGAGCTTGTTTAAACCAATGTGTAAACCGATCGAAACTGCCGCCACGCGGAAAACGGACAATCGCCAGACGGAATCAACCCTCGCAGCAAAGTGAGTGCGTTATGATCCTTTATGCCCGGAAACTCGGTAACACTGCCCCGCCTCCTTCCGAAACCGAATCTACAAGTCATCCCCCTTTCCCGCGCACAGACGAAAGGTTGACGAAAATACCCCGCCGATCCATACAACACGGACCGTCCCCTGCGTCTAAGAGGCAAAGGCGCAAAGGGGCAAAGAGCCCGGATGGGCGATCGAAGCGATCGTCTTCAGGCTGCACCCGCCGGTGAAACCGACATCCTGCCCCTGAAATACAAGGTCTCGGACAAATAGTCAAGACTCCCGGCACACACCACCCGGATAATCCACAAAAAAAGAGGAGTAGCCCCACAAGGGACCACTCCTCTTTTCATTTCCCGGCAGAGAAGAAGACGACTACAGGAACCGTTTGCCGCCCGTCTCCGAACGGGTCACCGCCACATTGCGTACATCCGCAGGAACCGTCGTCCGCGTATAGACATTCACGTCCTGGCTCTTCTGATCGGTCAACGTCAACGTATATCCGCCGTCACTCACCGCAAATCCGTACGACCAGGAGGTTCCGTCGTCATAGCGGCCCTCGAGAAGCCCCTTGTCGGCCGTATAACGCCCCGCATAACGCTCGAAATACGAATACTCGACCCGCTGGTACAGATTGAACGTGCCGTCGGAACAAAACTCCAGATAGACGACAAAGTCATCCGCCATGTCGCCGTTCCACTGAATCAGTTGCCATTCGCCGACAACCTCCGAATCGACCGTTACGGACTCTTCGTCCGAACATCCGACAAACAGCAATGCTGCAAAGAGAATATAGATGTATTTTTTCATGTGTTTCATGCAATTTCAGGTTAAAGCCAACCGCCGTTCTTCGAACCCGAATCACGAGCGATGATCGCAAACTCCTTCGTCACCTCGATACCGCCGATGATCGTGGCCGAGCCCGGACGGTTGCCGCCCGCAACGGCCTTCACCGTGATGTGGGCCACACCGGGCTTCATGCACTTGATCATCAGTTGTCCGTTGTACATCTCCGGTTCGGACGGCAAGCCGAGTTTCTCCTGATCCTCCTTCGACATCTCGATGCCCGTATAGGTCAGATTGTTCGCCGATCCGCCGAAATACTGCGACAGGGTGATCAACTGCAGCGATCCGGTCGGAACCTTCAGGCAGGGCGTACCCTCGATCTGCATCAGCAGCTGATAGGCGTCGATCAGACCCGTACCCATCTTGCCGCGGTAATCCTCCAGATTGAGAACGGCGCCGGTCTCCTTCGTTCCCTCCAGATAGCACTCCAGGTCGCTGACCGACGTGAGATACATCGACACAAACTCTTCACGCGTATAGTGCTTGCCATTGGCCAGCGCATACGAGAGGCCCAGTGCGGCTACGCCCGAAGCGTGGGGACACGCCATCGAGGTACCCTGCATGTAGCCGTAGTCCGCTCCGGAGATCTCCGAGCAGAGCGTCGACAACACACCGGCCTTCTCTCCGCCGCTCTGGCCCGTGGTCTCACCGCCCGGTGCCGCCACATTGCAACCCGGACCGTAGCACGTGTAGTAGGCCGGCAGGTAATCGGGAGCAATCGAGGTCACCGAGATGACATCGCGGTAGGCGCCCGGATACTGCGAGACCGGAAGGCCGTCGTTGCCGGCCGCATAGAAGACCAGTCCTCCGTCCAGTGCCGGGCAGTTTTTCTGATTCATGAAATAGAGCAGGGCTTCGTGCTCCAGCGGCGAACGCTCCTCATACATACGGTCCGACGAGATATCGTTGCCGCTGTAACCGTAGGAGCACTGCAGAATCGAAGCTCCGTGATCGGCGGCATACTTGATGGCCTGGCTGGCAATCAGGTCGGTGCCGCCCTTGCTGCCCGAGAAGATCTGGCACGACATCAGCCGCACGCCGTCGTTGTTGCCCGTGCCGCCGGCAACACCGGCAACACCGATACCGTTGTTGTTCACCGCAGCGACGGTGCCGGCCACGTGCGTTCCGTGGCCCGAGTCGCCCAACTCCTCGCCCGAGATCGAGGTCTCGCGCTTGTCCCACGTGATGGGGCCCTCGTCCACGAAGTTGTAGCCGTGGATATCCTCGTTGTTGTACTCCGGCGAGGGATTCGGATTGGTCCACATGTTGGCCGCCAGATCCGGGTGCGTATACTTGATGCCCTCGTCGACGATGGCCACGATCACCTGCGAATTGCCGCCCGTGAGTTTCCAGGCCGGAGCGGCATTGACATCGGCACCCACGCGGGCCGCCGTGGCAATGGCGGCATCGGCATTGTTGATATAGTGCCACTGCCAGAAGAGGTTCGGATCGTTGAAATCCGACGTTACCAGCGCACGGGTCTCTCCGTGGGCTCCGCCCGTGAAGGGATAGGCCTTGCCGTCGTACGCCTTGCGGAGCTCGACGCTGAACTGCACCTTCGAAACCTCGGCAACCGAAGCCAGACGCTCGGCCGCCGCGTCGAGATCCTGATCCTCGTCGAAGGTGAGCACATACCAGCGGTGCAATCCGGCGGCACGCGTCTGCGCCTCGCGATCGCCGGCATAGGGGAACACGCGCTTGAACGAACTTACGTGCAACTCTTCGAAAATCTCGTCGACTCGCTGGATGCCCGAACGCGTCACCTGCGAACGGGTCGCCGCCTGACGGGCCGCCGCCTCTTCCAGAACGGGGATCGCCTCTTCATTGAACTTGGCGATGATCGTTCCCTTGACGGCCGATGTGGAGGAGTTGCAGATCTTGGCTGCCGCCGGCTCTTGCGGGTCCGTAACCGAGGTAGCCGCATCCTGGATGGGATCCGAGCCGCACGCCGCAAAAAGAAGCGATGCCAGAATCAATACTTTCTTTCTGTTCTGCATATCTGTGTATCGTATTGAATTACGCCGCTCGCGACGGGCCGGATTCACACGGAGTCCGGACCCGTCCCGGGGCTTACGCTGTTATTCTACTTTCTTTCCGATTCGTTTGAAGGTCATCTCCGTTCCGGCATCGGCCGTCCGTGTCGACGTCACCGAGAACTTCGCCTCGGCCCGCTTGAGCGTCGGCATCGAGGCCGGAATCCGGTTTACCCCCACGTTGATCGCCTCACGACCGCCGAAAGCCGGCATATCGGGCTGTCCCCCGCCAAACTCGGGCAGTTCGACGAAGTTCCGCGGACGGAATCCGTTGCGGATCTTCTCCCGCATCAGGGCGATGTTCTTCCCGACCGCAGCGGGAATGCCGCCCATATCCTTCTCCGGATCGACGAGCATCATCTCCATCGTCAGACTGAACAGGTCATAAACCGACCCCGTGAAAAGATACGAGAACATCAGCCCCTGATCAACGGCCGCAGGCGATGCCACGACATAGAGATATCCGTCGGCCACGGCGCCCAGGAACATGCCGAACGAGAAGTAGATGCCATTGCCGTCCGAAGGCATGAAGCCCAGATAGGTCTTCTGTCCCAGATATATACCCGTCGTCTGTTCGCCGTCGGCATAGAGGGCCAGCGCTCCGGTGTAACCCGAGAACATCGAGGTATTGGGGATGTAGTAGCCCAGCGCCTCGCCTCCCGAGGTGAAGTCGATGCCCGAAAGGCCCTTGACACGGACCACCGGCTGCGAACTGGTGCTCAGTTCGGGATCCTCGTACATCGTCACCTCGCCTATCCGCCGGCGGACCGGTTCGTCGTCCATCAGGTTGATGGCGTAGTAGTTCCACGTCGTGCCGGTCAGTTTCTTCAGCGAGGGCTGGCTGCCATTGGCCAGGTAGTCGCTGTAGCCGTAGTACTCCAGACCCGGGTTGAAGGTTCCCGTCGTCTTGTGCGTCTGCGACATCGTCCGCGTGTAATAGCCGTTGTTGACACGCAGTGCAAAGGTATACTCGCTGTCTCCGTTCAGACCGGTGAGCATCGTGCTGAAGTGACCGGCGTTGAGATTCTCGAGCTCCTCGTCGGAGAGCTTCGTACCCTGCTTGTCGAGCAGGTCGTCGAGCGACTGACCCGAGACGCTGCTCGTACGGAAGAGTCCGTAGGTCAGCGATTCGATCTCCGAACCATAGGCATAGAACTTCACGGCATTGTCCGACGAGATGCCCTGTCCGGCAAACTCGTCCGAGGTCTCCAGACCGTAGGTCAGGTCGATCTCCTTCTCCTCGCCGGCGGCCACATAGCCGAACGACACATAGGCATACCCCTTCAGGTCGCCGCCTTCCTCGCCGTAGATGCAGCCGACAAGGGTATACTTGCCCGTCTTGAGGCCTTCGATCTTGATGGTGCCCGACTCCGAGATCGAACCGTCGAAGGTGTCGGGATCCGCCTTGGCGGCATCCAGATCCTGGGCATAGAGGCTGGCCTGTCCATCGTCGACCACTCCGTCGTAGAGCGCATATTTCATCAGCTTGGCATCGTCGGAAAATGCGGCATCGATATTCACGACGCCATCCTCCGGTTCGTGCTTGGTCAGTTTGACCGTATAGTCGGGGGCCTGGACTCCCGGAAGCTGAATCCGCAG
The DNA here is from genome assembly GCF_002161005.1 of Alistipes sp. An116. Taxonomy (NCBI): domain Bacteria; kingdom Pseudomonadati; phylum Bacteroidota; class Bacteroidia; order Bacteroidales; family Rikenellaceae; genus Alistipes; species Alistipes sp. An116. The sequence continues at coordinate 16,900 of NZ_NFLR01000029.1, read as the reverse complement.
CAGGCCCGACATGTTCCCATAGTAGAACACGCCGGAGTGCTTCTCCAGCTCGAGCATGATGCTCTGCGTCGGGAAGGTGATCACGCCGTCCTTCAGCGTTCCGTACTGGTTGCCGGACTCGTCCATCGAGAAGTTCTCCGATACGTTCGAGGCGATGCGGATCTCACCGTCGGTGGTCAGCAGCGACAATCCGGTGCTCTGATAGGGAATATAGACCTTGTCGGGGTCGCTGGCATCAATGATCGTATAGACATCGCGGCTCTGATAGGAGAAGTTCGGGCTTCCGGTCAAGGCCTCCATGAAGGCGGCATTGTAGACCTTCATCCGGTAGAGACCCGGCTTGTCGTCACGCTCGTACATCTCAACCTCGATTTCGGGATTGGGGTTGAAGTCCGAACTGCTTGTCGAATAGAGGTTGCTGACCAGGTCGTCACGCCATTTGCCCTTGTTCGTCGACCCGTCCTCGCTGGTCAGGGGCACCCAGTCGGCGCGGATCACCGAGAAGGAGAGCGACGTGGCATTGGGTCCGTAGATGGAGATGTAGTGCGGGTCCACGATGCGGATATCGCACGTATACTCCTTGCCCTTCTGGGCGTTGGGGAACGAGACCTTGAATTCGGCCTCCTTCTCGCCGGGGCCGAAGAACAGCGGCTCGATGTCGAAGATGCCCTCATCGCTGGTCGTCACCTCGACGGGCACCGTAATGGCATCAATGTAGCGCGTGCGGCAGACCTTGTAGGTCACCTCCAGCGGGTCGGCCGAAGAGACCTCCACCTCGGTCGGCGAGCTCTGCGTGGGGAAGTAGACCCCATACGTATTCGGGTCCTCTTCGGCTCCGCGCGTATAGGTTGGATCGTCCGTACAACCGGCCGCCAGAGCCGTTGCCAGGAATGTCCACAAAAGATATTTGAAATTCTTCACGGTTCGCTGAATTTATGGTTTGAATTTGGTAGCGATTCGCTCGTCCGTACGGATTATTTCCACGGTTCGATCATACCCGACGGATCGGGGTTGTTCTGCTTGGCGATGATGGGATTGTTCTGCGTCTCACCGCGGGTGATGACGATGTTCCAGTAGGGAGCCCGGCCATCGACATTGAGCCGGTACGACGACGGCGCGTTCGTACCCACATAGCCGCGCTTGCTCGACATGTTCAGACGCTTCATGTCGAACATCACGATGCCCTCGCCCCAGAACTCGATACGCTTCTGCAGCATGAGCTCGTTGACGAAGTTGTCGAGCGACGAGCCCACCTTGACCGAGCAGTCGTACGTCGCACCGTCCATCATGCGGTAACTGGTCATGAACGAGTTGAGCAGACGAACACCCTCCGGCAGGTTGCCGGCCTGGGCCGTAGCCTCGGCCTCGATGAAGTACATCTCCTCGACACGCATGCAGCAGTGATCCGCCGCACCGCCGACGTTGTAGTCCTGATAGGCTCCCTGGGCCGGACGGAACTTGATGTTGGCATAATCCTTCAGGCTGTTGGCGAAGTAATCCTTGCTGTCGCTGCGGCAGCTCTTGTAGGCATAGCTGTTGCGGTCGGGGTCGAGCCACGAGTGGCGGCGGAAATCCCGGATGCTGATGCTGTTGTAGAGGTTCTTGTTGATACCGCGGCCGGCGTTGTAGGCGGACCAGTCATTCTCGCAGCTCATGTGCGCCGTGAAGCAGAAGAGCGGCTGAACACTCTCGTTCGGAAGAGCCAGACCCCAGATCCAGGCGTCGTTCGAGGTGGCGCTGTTGAAGCCGTTGGTCGGATCCTCCCACTGCTCCTGCGTCAGCGGCGTGCAGCCGCTGGCCGTGATCGCCTTGCGGGCGTACTCGGCCGCCGACCGATAGGCCGCAACGTCGTTCTTGGCCGTGCCGCGCTCCAGGTAGGCCCGCGCCTTCAGGCCGTAGACCAGCGCCAGACTGATCGTATACTTGTCCGGAGCCGCATAGCTCTCCAGCAGCGTCTCGGCCTTGTCCAGGTCGGGGAAGATGATCTGGTCGTAGATGTCGTCGACCTTCGCACGCGGATTGTTCTTGGCCTGCGCCTCGGTGGTCTCGGGCAGCACGATGGGCACGCCCAGACCCAGCAGCTCCGGGGCCGAGGTGACCGTATTCTCCTTGAACTCGTACAGCCGCACCAGGTCGAAGTAGAACATGGCGCGATAGGCGTAGGCAAAGCCCAGATAGGAGCGCTGCGTGGCATCGAGCGACATGTAGTCATCCGTGTCGATGAGGCTGATGACGCTGTTGGCCATCATGATCCACGTATAGTAGTTGTCCCACGTCAGGGCTCCGACGGCGTAGTCGGCGCCCAGGGCGTCGTTCGTACCCCACTGGGCGAACCAGTCGTAACCGATGTTGCCCGTCACCACCAGGTCGCCCGTCATCGACTCCATGGCCAGGTGGATGGCCGGCAGCGAGAAGTCCCACGCGGCACCCTGCTGGGCATAGCCCGTCGATCCGGCCTTGACCAGGGCGGCCGGAATACCGCGGATCGTCGTTTCGAGCGTTACCTGACGTTCGATGGCGATATCCGTCGGGGTCGCTTCCTTGATGCAGCCCGTGGCCAGAACGGCTGCGGCAAGCGTTGCAAGCGATATTTTCAAGTTGTTTTTCATAGTCTGTATGTGTATCTTTGGGCGTTTAGAACTGGAGATTGATACCGCCCGAGATCGTGCGCACGGGCGAGTAGGTTGCCTGGGAGGTGGATCCCGAGTAGGAGTAACGGGGATCGAAACCCTGCCGTTTGGACCAGTAATAAACGTTTTCGCAGGCCAGATAGATGCGGATCCGGTCGATGCCGAGTTTCTGCGAGAGTTTCGCCGGCAGCGTATATCCGAGGTTGATGTTCTGCAGGTTCAGGTAGCTGGCATTCATCAGGAAGCGGTCCGACTGACCGTTCTGGTTCTGATCCTCGTACTGCAGACGCGGGATGTTCGACGAAGAGTTCTCCGGCGTCCAGGCATTGAGGATATCCTTGTGCCAGTTCATACCCGTCGACTTGTTGGCCGGCGAGTACATCGCGGCGGCATATCCAGAGTCATAGGCCAGACCGCCGATCTGATAGGTGAAGGCCACGCTCAGATCGAAACCGTAGCAGCTCAGGCTCGTGCCGAAACCGCCGTAGAGGTCGGGAATCGGGTCGCCGCAGAGGTAATCCGAAGCCTTGGCATATTCGGTCGTGGTCGTACGCCCGATGACGTTGCCGTTGGCATCCGTCTCGTCCATGTACCACATCGACTCACCCTCGCTCGATATGCCGGCGTACTTCTTCATGTAGAAGGTGTACATCGGAAGCCCCTCGCCGAAGAAGGTCGTGCCGCTCACGTAACCGCCGTAGCCCTCGACCACCTTGTTGCGGCGCTCCTGCGGCAGCATCGTGATCTTGTTGCGCAGGTGGGTCATGTTGAGGTTGATGTCCCAGACGATCTTGTCGGTGCGGATGGGCGTGTAGTTGAGTTCGATTTCGATACCGCTGTTGCGCATGTCGCCGACGTTGGCGTAGTAGGACGAGTAGCCCTGCGAAGGCGGTACGGGGAACGACAGCAGCATGTCGGTGGTCTTGCGCAGGAAGTACTCCACGCCGCCGGTCACCATTCCGCGCAGGAAGCTGAACTCGACACCGGCATTGAAGTTCGAGTTGGTCTCCCAGGTGATGTTCTCCGAACCCTTCGAGTTGAAGACCGTCGAGACCTCGCCGTTGGCATTCTCGATCGTGTAGGTGTTCGTATACTGGAAGTTGCCGATGTTGTCGTTACCCTGCGAACCGATCGAGGCCTTCACCTTGAGGTTGTCCAGCCACTCCTGGGTCCCGGCCATGAAATCCTCGCGCGAGAGGATCCACGCACCGCCCAGCGACCAGAAGTTACCCCAGCGGTGATCGGGGTGGAAGCGCGACGAGGCGTCGCGGCGGAACGAGGCCGAGAAGAAGTACTTGCTCGAGTAGTCGTACATCACGCGGGCGAAGTAACCTTCGTTGTTGTACTCGCTGCGCGACGATCCGGCGCTCTGCTTGTCGATGACCGCACCCGAAAGCTCGTCGTTCTCCTGCGTGAGCATGTGGCTCTTGCTGGCCGAGAGGCTGTAGCTGCGGGCATTGTAGTATTCGTGACCCACCATGACGTTGAGGTTGTGGGCCCCGAACTGTTTGGTATAGTTCAGGATCTGCTGCGTGTTGTATTCGAACTGACGCGAGTGGCCCTTTCCGATGAGGCCCTTCTCGCCCTTGTACTGTCCGAAATAGGGGTTCATGATGCTCGTCGAGCGCGTCTCGTCGAGCGTGACGCCCGCATTGAACGTGAACTTGAAATCCTTCAGGAAGGTGATGTCGAAATAGGTCGTGCCGTTGAAGGCGTTTCCTTCGGCATTCGAGGTGTCGAGGCGCGAATCCGAGAGGGCGTTGCTGTCGGTGAAGATCGAACGCTCCATGCCGGCATTGCGGCCGTAGTCGTACATCATGATCCCGTCCTCCGTGTAGCGGATGTTGCCGTTGCCGTCACGGATGTAGAGCGGGTAGATCGGGCCGACGGTCGTCGTGTAGGCGAAGACGTTGCCCGAACTGTTGCTGGCGCCTCCGTCGTCGATCTGGTCGTAGTTGAAGCGCGAATAGTTGATGTTGGCACCCATCTTCAGCCACTTCTTGGCCTGATAGTCGACCTTCAGACGCGACGTGAAGCGCTGCATGTCGGAGTTGTAGGCAATACCCTGATTGTCGAGGTAGCCGGCCGACGCATAGACCGAGGTCTTCTCGCCCGAACCCGAAATGCTGATGTTGTACTCCTGACGCAGCGAGTGACGGAAGGCGGCATCGGTCCAGTTGTCGGGCTGGATGTAGTACTCCTCCCCCTCGTAGACGACGCGGCGGCCGAGCGTGGCCTGCGGATTGACCTTGCCGTTGATGCCGATGAACTCCTGCCCCTCGGGGAGCGTGTAGACCATGTAGCCCAGACCGCCGTCATTGGCCGAAGCGGTCAGGTTCTGATTGGCCAGCGAGTGAGCCTGAATTTCGCTGTAACCCGAATCAAGGTAGTAACGCTTCAGGGCGCCGTAGTGCACCTCGTAGAACTGAGCCGGATTGGTGATGTACTCGTAGTCCTTGACGGCACGCGAGTTGACACCCCACTTGGCATCGAACGAGATGACGGCCTCCTTCGATTTGGCCTTCTTGGTGGTGATCATCACCACGCCGTTGGCACCGCGGGCTCCGTACAGGGCATTCGACGCGGCATCCTTGAGCACGGTCATCGACTCGATATCGTTCGGGTTCAGATTGTTCAGGTCGCCCGAATAGGGCATGCCGTCGACGATCCACAGCGGGCCGTTTCCGGCGTTGAGCGAACTGAAACCGCGGATGCGGATATCGGGGCTCTGACCGGGCTGTCCGGAGGTGTTCGTCAGCTGCACACCGGCCACCTTGCCGGCCAGGGCCTGAGCGACGTTCGACTGCTGCGATTTGACGATGTCATCGGACTTGATCACGGCAGCCGAACCGGTGAAGGCCTCCTTCTTGGCCGTACCGAAGGCGACGACGATCACATCGTCGATGGCCTGCGAATCCTCCTTGAGGACGATGTCGATACGGGTTTTCCCGGCGATGGCGAGTTTCTGCGACTGGTAGCCGATGAACGAGACGAGCAGCGTCGCATCCGAGGCGGCCGAGATGGAATAGGAGCCGTCGGCATTGGAGGTGGTACCGTTCGTGGTCCCTTCGACAAGGATGGTGGCTCCGGCGACCGGATTACCGGCATTGTCCTTGACGGTTCCGGTTACCTGGACCTGTTGGGCAAAGGAGGCCAAACAGAGACTCAGGGTCACCGATAGCGTAAAAAGTAGTTTTTTCAGCATAAAAAAGAATAGAAAATTGGCTCAACACAGGATATGGACAACGAACGCCCGCGGGGGTTCGGTCACAAGAATACGCTCCCCCCCCGGACACGGCCCCGAATGCGGCCGGGCCCGGAAGGGTGAGCGGCAGTTATCTGTCAGTCATTGTATACATCAATTGTAGAAGGAATCCGGAAGATCGTTGCTCTGCGTGCCCGTATATTTCGTCACTTTGCCCTTGTACTGGATGTAAATCGTGTTTTTCAAGCAGTTTGAATATTGACCTTTGGCAGAAATCTGATCTTTCATCGAGAACTCGATGTTCCAGCCGCTGTCATCCTTCGAAATCGAAACACTGGCCACATCCGGACAACGGCAGGACGAGCCCGTACTCCAACTCGGATCAAATCCATATTCAGTATATCCAAGGTAGTCTCTATTGTTCATCTTGAATTCCCAGATGAACTTATCACCTTGCGCATGCAGGGCATCAATGTCAACATTCAAGGATTCAGTCTCCGAATAATCGCCCTGTACACACAGCACCGGAGTACCATTGGTCGAATCAATTCCGTTCTCGGCGGTCTGTGGCGTTACGAAATAGAAGAAATAAGCGTTGGCTTTAGAACCATAGCTCGAATAATTGGCCTGGTGACGCACCTGAACCTCGCGAATCTCCCAGTCGTTAACCACGGAGCCATCCTCGGCATAGGCAACAAACTGCGGTTTGTAGGGCATAACCGGCGTCAGCACCGAGGTCATGTCGGCATCGTAGCGCGTAAAGGAGCCGTACCACTCGGCCTTCACCGACGGACCGGTCGGGAACTGCACGTCGACACGCACATAGTAGGTAGCCATTCCGACGGCAATCGCGCGGACCGTACCCGTGGCACCCTTGCCCGAGGCCATCTTCGGATCGTAGGTCGTATAGGTACCGTAATCGTATACAAAGAGACCGATCTTGTCGGCATCGGTTGCCAGATCGAACGTCTTGCCCATATCGCTGCTGGCAATGTTCAACTGTACGGCATAGCCGCCCGTAGTCAGCCCGGCAAGACCCTCCTGCGACTCCCCGGCATCCGGATCGGGCACGCCCAGCGCAAACTGATAGCTGGCTGCATACTGGTTGTCAAAGCGATAGATCGTCGTCAGATCGACATCCTTGACAGTTGCGCCATCGACCGTCACCGTCATGTGATTCGTGCTGGCATAACCTACACCGATCGTATTGTTGTCATAGTCGGCGCGCAGACGCGAATCGGCATTCTCAATGTCGAGCGACACGGAGAGTTTCGCATCGTCTCCACGGTCCTTCTTCAGCGTGAGCTTGCCGGTCGTTCCCTCGGCAGTCGCAAACTCACCGCACTGAATCGAGACCTTCGACAGATCGGCCGTCGAAAAATCGATCTCCAGCGTCGAACCGGCCGTCAACCGCCCGTTGACAATCTTCTCGGCATCGAGAGCCGACTCAAGCTCAATGGTCACCGCAGCCGGATTCTCAGTCGCAGGTGCACCCGTCACTCCCTCTGCTTCATAAAGATAATAGGTCGTTGTTCCGGCCGTCAGATCGACCCACTCCACAATACTGCCGATCTTCTTGACCACATCGTCCAACGCATACTGATTGCTCAGAACCGGCAGTTTGTACTGCACGCACTCGTTGTTGTAACGGGCCAGCAGCGTCTTGCCCGATTTCATCGTCACATCAAGGTAAAGAACAAACTGGTTGCTAAGCTCCAGCAGGCGCGTCGACAACTGAATTTTCTCCACGTCCGTGGCCAGCGTCAACTTGTTCACCGAAATATCCTTGTAGGCGACAGAGAAATCCTCCGAAGCGGTATCAACCTCTCCATGAGGCTTTTTCACAACGATTTCCAGATAGTCATCAGCATTCTCCATCCCTTTGACCGTCGAGATACCCTCGCTCGGAGAGAGATAAAAATGATAAACCTCGGAATCGTTCTCGTCAATCTCGTATACGACCGATTTGATATCAATCGGATCACCACCATCGTATTCGAACTGATCGGTCAACGACACGGGAGGAGGCGTAGGTTCTCCCCCATTTCCTCCGTTATCGGCATCGTCCTTGTTGCAGGATGCCGTGATTAAGGCAGCACTCAGAGCCACCCACGTCAGAATACGTAATCCTGAAGGGAAGATTTTTTTCATAGCGTTGATTTTAAGGATTAAAAGGGATAATGAAGGCACAGGGAACGGGGGATTCCCCGTGCCTTCATCGAGAATTCTTGAAAATTGGGAGTACCCAAAATTGGGCGTACTAACGGAACAAGAGCTTGCCGTTGGTATTGTAACGGGCCTTAACCGCCGACAGAACCTGCGAGGCATCCTTCTTCGAGGGCACCTTCGACAATTTGCCGGCACTGGTTACGACCGGTTTGTCATTACCGTCCAGCTCCTTGCCCGACGAAACGACCGGCGTATCGGAGTTTCTAAGGTAAACCGGACCCGTCCACGTTCCGGTAATCTTGTGGTGGAGCACATCCTCTCCGTCAATCGTGAAGGAGAACCAGTTGTCTCCGCCTTCAGCCTTCTCCACAACCACGGTTCCGGTGTAGAGGCTGGCGTAACCCATCATCGAGGCCTTGTTGGTCGGACACTGACCCTGATCGTTCGTCACCTTGCTCAGATCTCCGGAGTATCCATACGGAGATCCATAGCCCCAAGCGCTATCCAGATAGAGCCAGCGCGTTCCGATATGGCCCTCGCCCGACTGGAATCCACGCAGGCAGACTCCCGGATACATCGCCGCGGGATAGCGGCTGGCCGAAACCGTGTAGGTTCCCGGAGTAATCTTGTCTCCGTCGCCCTCCTGGACCAGCAGGTCGATGCGGAAGATATCGCCCGGAACGAGCTTGCCCACAACACCCTTGGAAGGATCATTCACATCGATCAATCCCTGATAATCCGGATCGGTCTTATCGTAGGTACCAGTCTCCAGACCGATGTCGATATACTGGTAGCTGCAGCGGTATTCCGGATTGTTGGCTCCCGGAGCAGCCGGAGAACCGGAATAGATCGCACTGATATTCTGGAAGCCGTATGCTCCGATATAGATCCGGTCGTCCGAGGGATAGCAGTTCGCACGCTTCTGCAGACTCAGATCCAGCTCGTAATCCGACTCCAGGGTCGACGAACCGTCATCCTCATTGTCGTCCGACTGGTCCTCGATATAGATCTTGCCTTCGTACGAACCCGTGACGCTGTAGCCGTCGGCCGTGATCAGGTCGAACGTGATGCGGTAACCACCGTCGGCCGCATTGGCAATGACGATATCTCCGGTTGCAGGATAGGTATACAGACCCGACTGTGAGCCGTCGTCGTAGAGCGCATAGGTACCGAACGGGAAGGCCATACCCATCAGCGACACCTCGGTTCCCGGCAGCCAGGTACGCTGCGCGAGCGACTGAGAGGCGGAATAGGTATCCGGATCGAGGCAGATGTCTTTCGGATCGTTGAACTTGCGACCGAAGATATCCAGCGTGATACCGGCTCCGCCGATCTCGCCGTTCATGATCTTCCGGTCCTGGATAACGATCTGCATCATGCCGCTGCCCGTCGAGAAGTAGTCGCCCAAATAGATGGCCTGGCAGTCGAAGCCCTCGATCGTCAGATCGCGGCCCAGCTGCGGCAGGGCGGCATTGAAGGTACCGTTGGCAATGGTCAACTGACCCTGGAAGAGGATCTCGTGCTCCTGATAGTCGGCATCGAGATAGGTGGCATTGATGGTCACCTCGCCACTCTCCTCGTCCTGAAGGATCGTCACGTCACCGACCAGCGGCATCGTCCGTTTTTCACCCTGGGCGTTGACATAGATCACCGAACTGTAATCGCTGTAATAGGTATGATCCTCGTTGCCAGCACTTTCCGAGAAGACTCCGACGGGCATATCCATCCACGAATCGCCGGGAGTGCCGTAAAAATCGAGAACCAGGGCGTAACCCTCTTCCGTGAGGTCGAACGACGTGCCCGATCCCGAATATTTGGTATTGGTAACGGCCAGATAGTAGTTATTGGTGCCGGCCGCCTTGATCGAACCCTGATAACGGGCGAAGATCTGGGTGTCGAGCATCGGCGTCTGATCCACGTTGTCCTTATCGGTGTGGCGCACACACAGGCCGTAGTAGTCTCCGACAAGCGTGACTCCGGAGCCCGAAGTCACATTGAGCGACATTTTCAACGTGGTGGTGGAGGTCAGAAGGATATAGAGGCTCGACGACGAACGCGTAGCCAAATCGGCCGTTGCTGCCGAAATATCAATATCCTTATATTTCAAGGAGTTCATTCCGGTCCCGAGCTCCACGTCTCCGGCCGGAGTTTTCGTCTCGATCTTGATGTAGTCGTCGGCCAGAAGCATGGCGTCGAGACTGATCAGACCCTTGGTCGGCGAGAAATAGAACGTATAGACACGCTCCTCCTCATCATAGGTATAAACTACCGATTCGATTTTGCTCTGAGCACCCGCATAAGAGAAGGTATTCTCGGCCTGCGAGACCGCGCCCTCCGACTTATCCGAGGTACAGGAGGTTGCAAATCCTCCTAAAACAAACACCAAGCAACTGATAAACAACTGCTTAAACCCACAAAGACAAAGGGAGAGGGGGGGGTAATTGGGCAGAATTTCTTCATAGGAGATATTTTTTATTTTTTCCGGACCGTCCGGAGATTTTCTTGAATTTTTAACGTCTTTCGATACTTCACCATATATTCCAGCACTCACTCAATCGGGAAAAACGCACTCTCCACGAAACGGCATCCGTTCCAAAGGTTCGCCACGATGATTCGCACACACGTTTTTACCGAACGGAAAAGAGAACCCCGCAACCTCCGACCAAAGGGCCGCACGAGGGGTGCACTCGATTCCTCACTCACACTTTTTGCATCTGATACCTCGTCCAAAGGTAAGCATCTCGCAGGAAAAAAACAAGAACGAGTACCTTTTTTTTGCAGCGGCTGGAATCTGATCCACATAACAAAAAAAGCCGAAAAAGCAGTCCTCTCTAATGAAATGAAATTCGAACACGGCGATTTCTTTTGATTTGTCCGAATCCGAAGATTTTTACTTATGATTTTTTTGACCGTTTTCTCGGGTTAACAAGGGGCATTCCACCCCACCATGCTTTCGAATCGGCACCGTGTTCCACACGACAAGCCATCAAAAAAAGCTTCGCCGCCCTTCCTTCCGTCATTACACCCACCGTCCCGTTCCGGCATTCTCCGTGGCTCTTCAGACAAGCCATCCGGTAAAAACAAAAAAAGCGGACAACTCTTTCGAATTGTCCGCTTTGGTAGAGAAACACCTAAACCTATCGAACGAGTTTACAGCAGGATTGAAATCCATTCTCTTATTCAACAACTACCTTTCAAAAAGAACCCGGAGCATATAATCTGCTCCGGGGACATCTGTAATCTATTTTGACTGCTTTTTCTTAATTTTCTTTTCTACCTTAACCAACGACTTTTCACATTTTGCAATCACCTTATCAATAGCCGACTTAGGTTTGGACAAAGAGGCATTATAAGCCTTCAATGCGGCTATTTTCTCTTTAATGACATCCACCTCTTCCAAAGTCGTTGCACTTTTGACATTCAACGCAATCTCATCACAGAAAGATGCTTCATAACGTCTAACAGCAGATTGGGTAGCCTTGGAAACCTCTCCGCTCGTAAACTTATTCATCAATTTCTTATCAAAGATAACATTAACGAATGTGGCAGGACCCTCTTCATCAGCATTCCAGGCAGTAATATTAATAACTTTATACATTCCTGCAGCCGTCACTATGATACCATTTCCACCCTGTTCCTGAGCCTTCATCACAGCCTTCTGATAGAATTTCTTGCTCATCTGTTTACGGAAACTCATAAAGACAGGAATCCTAAAAGGCTTATAAATATTTACTGAAACCACCGTATAATCGCCCTTCACATCTTTTTCTGACATAAAGATGCGGACTTGGGACTTGGCGGTAAGCTCTTTATCACTCTTCATTCTCATGTTATAGTTATACTCCATCACTTCAGGAGAATATAGCGTATGCGCACACGATGAGAATAACACACTTGCAATACAAAGAACAGCAATAGATTTCAGTTTTTTCATTTGTCCATTTAATTTAAGTTTCAGAAATTCCATTAGTCCTGACTTGATAGATGTAGACAAACAAAAAGCGCGGACTAATTCGCTTATATTGGATTCTGCGGTCTTGGACTACCTCACACCCGAATATACGGAATAAAGCCCACGCTGCACATACAGCATGGGCGTCAAACCTTATTCCATTGGGTGTGATAGTGAAAGTGTCCAAGTTTCAGAATCCCCGAAATAAAAGCTAAACGCCTTTTATTTATATGTCTTTTTGACTGTTATTTATCCATAGGCAAATTATTTATAGACAAATGTAAGCATATTTTGCCACGTTTCCAATATGATTCAATGAATTCGTCCCACACGATAAGCATCCTTAGAATAAAGCTAAAAACAGATAGGCTTAATAAGCCTCATACGGTTTGCCACATGACTTACAGCCACGATTATAAAAAAATATTTCTCTACTACTCTTGACATTTTTATTGTTCTTCCTACTATTTATATAAAAAACAAATAGCAATGGAAAACAAAAAACGTCAATTCAGAGAGTTGTCTAATGACACAAAGCAAAAAATCAGCAACGCCTCAAAAGGTCGTCCCAAATCCCAAAGTCATCGCCAGCATATTAGCCAAGCTATGACTGACTATTGGAAAACCATTCCACATCGTCCAACCCCATCAGATAATCCGTCCCCCACAGAGTCCGGGCAGATTATCTAAAAAAAGTAGAGACCTATAAATCTCTACTTTCTCATTTTCTATTAACAAAGTGGGGGAATGTAGTTTTCAGAGGTCATGCTCACTAGTGAAAACTACCTTGAAATAAAAAGTTAAACTTTTAATCTTTAATGATAAAATGCGATACAATTAAAATAAAATCCAATTATAAATATCTATTAAATAAGAATATAAACTTTAATATTCATTTGATTCAAAGAAAAACAATGTTAATGGAGAATATTACTCAAGTCAAGGCAATAATAATATCCCCCTTTAATTATACATAGCAACCAACTATTCTAAACAAACACTAACTATTGAATTTTCAAGTAAAATTCGATATATAAATAAGAATATATTAGAAATAAGAGACTTATGAGCATTTCTCAAAGAACGAGGTAATGACTTGGAAACAGTTGCAATTTCCGTGATATGCGGTACATTTCTTTCTGCCAAACAACTCTTGTTTGGTACAGAGGTACAAAGAATCTAATAAATGAATGGGAATATGGCATTTTTTATCAAATGTAAAATGGACTATGCTGGGAAAACACTACCTTTGCATATATATATTTTACATGTTATCAAAGAAATAATAAAGCCGTATGAACTGGATTATTCTGATTGTTGCCGGATTCTTTGAATCCGGCTTCGCTTTTTGTTTGGGGTAGATGAAAGAAGTGTCAGGTACTGAATGGTATCTTTGGGGTGCTGGGTTTCTTGTCAGCCTCGCGCTGAGCATGACGCTGCTCGCTAAGGCGGTACAAACTCTGCCCATCGGCACAGCCTATCCTGTATGGACAGGCATCGGTGCGGTGGGAACAGTGGTGCTTGGTATTGTATTTTTCCACGAGCCCGCATCGTTTCTCCGCTTGTTTTTCATCACCACGCTGATAGCGTCTATTATTGGCTTGAAATGGTTTATTGATATGTTTAGAGAAATGCGCCGTAAACGGCAATTATTGTCAACAAAAGAAAGCGTTGCCATCCTTGAAAGGATGACGAACGGGACATTGGCTCTTCACGGGGATGACGGTTACCCGTATGCCGTCCCTGTCAGTTATGTATATGCCGATGGCAAAATATACTTCCACAGTGCCATGAAAGGTCACAAAGTGGATGCCATTTCGCGGAATGACAAGATTTCGTTCTGCGTGGTGGAACAGGATGATATCAAGCCTTCTGAGTTTACCACTTACTTCCGGAGCGTGATAGTTTTTGGCAAGGCCCGCATATTGACGGATGAAGGCGAGAAACGTGTTGCTTTGGGTTTATTGGCAGACAAGTATTCGCATGGCGAAGCTGGCATGGAGGCTGAAATAGCTAAGGGATTCAACCATTTGTTGATGGTGGAAATTACAGTTGAGCATATGACAGGCAAGGAGTCCATAGAACTGATTAAAGAAAGAAATGACTGTTCTTGATATTGCGACCAACGGGAGGGCAACAGGCGGTTTTGGTCAGCCCCAAAACATATATTGCCAACCCTAACAGAGCAATGTTTATGGCTGAAACAACAGGAATCCACTTGTTAATTTTCATTGCTTACCTCCTTCCGTCAAAAACATAACCCTCATCCCCTTGGGTCTAAATACAAATTGTTCTTTTTCACGATTTGACTAAGTGTAATTCTGTCTATCGGACATTTTACATTTAAGTAATATTCATAAGAAAAAAATAATTCCAGTTCCTTTGATTTACATGAAAAAACAATATAGCAAAGCTCTCTTAAACAAAGTCTGAGCACATTGGGGACATTGATTCGCGAGAGCCTTGTTCCCTTTTTTAATTTAGGGAGTATTCCTGTAATACTAACACCATATTTCTCCCTGTATATTTCTATATCATTTGCCATTTCATCTTGATTTACCTCTATGTATTCTATGGTCAGATACTCGCAATCAAGTGCTGACATAATCATCAGAACCGTGTTAACATATTGTCCTTCGACTTTCAAATAATCTTTCACAGATAGAATCTTGCCATTAAAAGATTTCCCGATATCTGATATCGATGTCCAGTCATCAGATGTATAAATGCCATCTTTATTATACCCTGATGGCGGGTATTTTACTATTTCATGAAAAATGTCTTCCATACAATCTGTTATTTTCGCGGTCATATTCCTCAAAATAAAAATCATAGACTTTGTCAGGAATGGCCAAGCCCTCAATGGCACAAAACCATTCGCCTTCTTTTATCCAGCTATTCGATTCCATAACTTATCATCTTAATGGCATTTCAAAGATAGCGAAAAGGAATAACCTAATCAATTATTAGACTATTCCTTTCCCGTTAGGTTTAAGCAAATTAACTTTTATTGTCGAAGTTCTTTTCTGCTTCGAGGTGACATAACATTTTTTCGTATGGACAAAAACAGCCTGTCAAACTGCTCCTTGAACCATTCGCCAATCACTTGCCCGTTGATGGCAAGTGCGAGTTTCGATTTGTCTTTCGGGTCTTTCACCACTTGGAAGCCTGCCCTTTCGGTCTTGAACTTCCGTTTGTGTTCCTCCGAGTAGAGTTCACCCTCGTAGAACAGCGGCTTGCCGCTGATGTGCGTGACGGTCTGCCGCTCGTTGAAGCCGACTTTCAAGCAGAACTTCTCCATGTACACCAACTCTTGGAACAGCGGAAACCATTTCTTGGCTTTTTGGATAATGGATTTTAGGAATGACACTTCCCTTTGGTGTGCCGCTTCCTTATCCGCCATCTCCCTGCGGTGCTTGGCTTGCAGTTCCATCAGTTGGCGACTGTGTTCCTCCTGCTGCCGTTCCATCTGTTGTTGCAACAACTCAATGCTTTCGTCACAGGCGGCGACCTCGCCTTGCAGGGTACGGTTGTCGGTTTCCAGTTCTTTCAGCTTTCCGCTGCCCAAAAGAGAACCGACCTTTGCCACGAGTGCCGTCTTCGCTTCGGTCTTGGCGGCTTCCAGTTTCTCCGACCTGATTTCTTTCCGTACTTCGTCAAGCTGCCGTTCTGCCCGTTGATGCTCTGCCTGCAACTGCCGGACATTGGCTTCAAACTCTCCCGTCTGCCGTTTCAGGTCACGGTAATATTGGGCGGTGGTGGTATGCCGTGCTTCCCGAACCCCGTATGCCACGCTGCAAGCCGTATTTCGTCATCGCTGCGGCGTAGCTGTCGTGGTAGGTGACAAGCTTTTCGCGTGTCAAAAGGTCATCGGTGCATAGGCGCACGGCGTTGGCTTTCTTGCGGCAGGTGCGTCTGCCCTCCGCCTGCTTCTTCCTCGCTTTCCTGCGCTCGCCCGTCACTATCGGCACGACCGTGGTGTGGATGTGCGGCATATGCTCATCCATGTGCAGCCCTGCTCTCCGAAGAACCCACGGTGCTGCGCAATCTGGAGTTCTGCGACGATACGCGCTCGGCGCTGCACTGCATCCGTACGCTCGGCGCCCGCGTCGAACAGGTCGACGCCACGTCGCTCTCGATCCGCGGCGGTCTGAATCCCCACGGCCGGACGCTCGAAGTGGGCGAATCGGGCCTCGCCACGCGCCTCTTTACCCCCATTGCCTCGCTTTGCCGGACGCCGATCCGCATCGTCGGACGCGGCACGTTGCTCGTGCGTCCGATGACGATGATGCTCGAACCGCTGCGGCAGCTGGGTGTCACGGTGCACGACAACGACGGATTCCTGCCGGTGGAGGTCTGCGGACCGATGCACGGCGGTGAGGTGGAGGTCGACGGTTCGGTCTCCTCGCAGTTCATCACGGGGCTGCTGCTGGCCCTGCCGCGTGCCGCCAGCGACACGACGCTTCACGTGCGCAACGCCGTCTCGACCCCCTATCTGGACATGACGCTCGATACGGCGGCGCGCTTTGGCGTGGAGATCAGCCAGCGCAACTACGAGGAGTTCTACATCCCCGGCAACCAGCATTTTGCCGCTACCTATTTCAGCATCGAGGGCGACTGGAGCGCTGCGGCCATGCTGCTCGTGGCCGGCGCCACGGCCGGTGAGATCACCGTACGCAACGTCTCGATGCTCTCCAAACAGGCCGATACGGCCATCTGTACGGCGCTCGTGCGGGCCGGCGCGGCCGTGATCAACGATGAGGAGTCGGTGACGGTGGCCCACCGTCCGCTGCACGGCTTCGAGTTCGATGCCACGAACTGCCCCGACCTCTTCCCGGCGCTGGCCGCGCTGGCCGCCGCAGCCGAAGGGGTGAGCACGATCCGCGGCACGTCGCGCCTCGAATACAAGGAGTGCAACCGCGCCGAGGCCATCTGCGAGGAGTA
>NZ_NFLR01000028.1:0-27846 GCF_002161005.1 Alistipes sp. An116 | reverse complement strand
CCCGAAAGACAGGTCTAAACTTGCACTTGCCATCAACGGGCAACCGATTGGGGAATGGTTCAAGAAGCAGTTTGGCAGGCTGTTTTCGTCCATCAGGAGGACTGTCGAGCCGCTTAGGAAAGGCAAGGGCATGGGATTATAAACAATGGCAATGGGAGGGTAGCAAGTTTGTGTTTGGGGCAGACCAAAACCGCTTGCTTACCCTATTACAAGCAAGTCATTTCCCATGTGCCTTTCTTCTGTCTTTGATAATCGCATCCTTATTTTCTAACGCCCATTCTATTAACGAATTAATATGTGGCAATAGAGAGCGTGTACGTTCCGTTAGCGCATATTCCACCCGTGGAGGAACTTCTGGATATACAGTACGGGTAATATAGCCGTCATCCTCCAATCCGCAGGAACCAGTACAACGAGTTGGGGCAATCCTGCGCAGGACGATTTTCTGGAGTCCATGGCAGAAGCCGCCAAAGCAGTTGCAGACCATTGTGGAGAGAACATTTTGTATATCAGCGTAGCTAACAACCTCTCGGTAGATTGTGATTGTGACTCTTCACCGGCAGATCCCGAGATGGGCGATATTGGCATTCTTGCTTCTCTCGACCCGGTCGCTCTTGACAGGGCCTGTACCGATTTGGTACGTTCATCAGAGGATCACGGGAAAATCCATCTGATTGAGCGTATTGATTCACGCCACGGGATGCATACGCTGGATCATGCCGAATCACTCGGAATGGGAAGTCAGAAATATGAATTGGTTGAACTTGATTAAATTATTATTTTATGGAAGCAGTAATTAAACTCTATTCATTAGGGTATAAACAAGCGAAAACGTACTTGGCGGCTGCGCTTTTCACCTTGGGGAATATGATTGTCCCCCAGCTTTGCCATACGGTTCATATGGGAGGTCCGACCTGGTTGCCTATCTATCTTTTCACATTAATAGGCGCCTATAAATATGGCTGGCGCGTCGGCCTGTTGACAGCGATAGCCTCACCATTGCTCAATTCCGCACTTTTCGGAATGCCTGCATTGTCTTCATTACCGGCTATTCTTCTTAAATCTGTCTTGCTTGCAGGAATAGCAGGATATACGGCACATAGATTTCAAAAGGTATCTGTCTTTCTGATGCTCGTGGTGGTATTGGGTTATCAGCTATTAGGAACATTGGGAGAATGGCTGTTGAAGGGAGATTTTTATCTGGCATCACAAGATTTCCGTATCGGCATTCCGGGGATGCTCATACAGATTTTCGGTGGATATTTGTTTGTTAAATACTTAATACATAAATAATGATGTTTGGAATTGGTACACAAGAAATTATTTTTATCATACTGATTGTTCTTCTATTCTTTGGAGGGAAGAAGATTCCGGAACTGATGAAAGGCATAGGTAAAGGTGTCCGCAGTTTTAAGGAAGGTATGAATGGGATTGAAAAAGAATTGGATGTGAAAGAAAACAATTCTTCCACAAAAAATGAATAAAAATGAGGAGAGACCATGCAGAAAACCGACATGACATTTTGGGAGCATCTGGATGTATTGAGAGTTGCAATTGTGAAGATAATCGCAGTTTCAGTAGTGTTCGGAGTTGTGGCATTTTTTTTCAAGGAACAACTGTTCGATGTAATCCTTGCTCCCAAGCAGTCGGATTTTATCACATACCGTGTGTTCAACATGATTTCATCCTGGGTTGGCGGAGGGTCAGAAGCCTTTATAGTCCGATTGATAAACACTGGTTTGGCACAGCAGTTCGTCATCCATATGAAAACAGCCCTCTGTGCTGGGATTCTGTGTACGTCTCCGTATATACTGTACCAACTGTTTTGGTTTGTTTCTCCTGCCTTATATGAAAATGAACGCAGATACGTTATGCGGGTAGTTGGAGGTGGCTATGCGATGTTTGGTATTGGAGTGCTTGTTAGTTACTTTCTGATTTTCCCGCTGACGTTTCGTTTTTTGGGAACCTACCAAGTAAGTAGAGATGTGGACAACCTCATTACGCTGGATTCCTATATCTCCACCCTTATGTTGATGTCACTAACCATGGGACTTGTTTTTGAAATACCGATTCTTTCGTGGTTGTTTGCCAAGCTTGGTTTCCTTACAGACCGTTTTATGCGTCGCTACAGGAAACACGCCATAATCATCATCCTTGTTGTTGCAGCCATTATAACACCTACGTCAGATGTCTTTACACTATTATTGGTCGCATGCCCGATGTGGCTCTTATATGAGATGAGTATTTTAATTGTAAAGAATACTTTAATTCAGAAAAATGAAATTACTGCTAAAACATAAGGTTCTATTTGGCTATGTCATTCTTTTGGCGGTCATTGGTAGCATGGCCGCCATTTTGGTATATGAACGGCAGCGGATGCGCGAAATTGAGGCTGAAACGGCAAACATAAGCCATATACGTCGTGGTATCAACACGGCTCATCGCCGTATTACGGGGCTCGCCACATTGGGTGAGGGTGTGGTAAATTGGGACAAAGCGGACTATCTGTTCTATCGTAACCGCCGACTTCAAGCCGACAGTTTATTGAACTCGCTTAAACGACACTGCCATGAATATGTACGCCCGGAACAGATAGACACTCTTCGTGCCCTGCTTGCCGCAAAGGAGACACATCTGCTGCACATAATGGAAATGTTTGAACGACGGACTGAAGCGGACAGCCTGCTGGTAAACCAGTTGCCGGAAGTGGCGAGGCGTGCGACACGTATCCGTACCATAGAACAAAAGAAAAAAGGGATTGCAGGATTCTTTGGGAAAAAAGAAGAAATGCAAGTAATGCCATCCGCCAAAGAACTGTACGTTTTCAGCGACAGCCTGATAGCCATACAGCAAAGGCAAGCGAGCGAAATGGATATTTATGCCGACAGCCTCCGTATGCGCAATAGGGAATTGAACAGGACATTGAACAAACTTATAAATGACCTCGACGAACAGGCACAGACTGCCTTTTCACAAAGAGAGTTAAAAATGGCAGAAGCAGAGAAAATGTCGTTCTTTTTAATGGCAGGAGTAATCGGCATGGCCATCATCCTGCTCATCATTTCGCACCTTATCATCATGCGTGACCTTAACCGCAGGGAAAGGGACAAGGCAGAACTGGAAGATACGGCAGCACAAAACCGTACACTCTCCGACATGCGCAAGAAAATAATCATCACACTTTCCCATGACATACGAGGACCTCTCAATGCCATCAGTGGCAGTGCTGAACTGGCCATGGATACTCGTGACCGTAAACGCCGCAATGCCTATCTCGGAAACATCCTTGAATCATCACGTCATATCACCCGGCTTGCCAACAGCCTGCTTGACCTCTCCCGTCTGGACGATGCAAAGGAGACCCTGAACGAAATTCCTTTCCATCTTGAATCCTTTCTGGAAAGTATCGCTGAAGAATACACACGCAAGGCGAACGACAAAGGATTGATGTTTGACAAGGCTTTTATGGGTTGCGGCATCACCGCCTTTGGCGATGCAGACCGCATAAGACAGATAGTGGTCAATATTCTGGAGAATGCTGTAAAATTCACCCGTACAGGATATATCAAGTTTATGGCAAGTCATGAAGACGGTACTCTTTCAGTACAGGTCAAAGATACGGGGATAGGAATGGACGAGAATACCGCACAACGCATTTTTCAGCCCTTTGAACGGGCTGCTCCTGATTTGGATTCAGAAGGCTTCGGACTGGGACTTTCCATTACCAAGGGGCTGGTGACCCTGTTCGGAGGAAGTATATCGGTTTCGAGCCAGATTGGTAAAGGCAGCGAATTCAAGGTAGAAATCCCGCTTAGACAAACCGATGAGCCTGCAAAAGACAATTCCCAACCGGATGCAGGAAGTCTCAGACTTCCGCGACGGGTTCTTGTAGTCGATGACGATCCGATACAATTGCGCAACACCGTTGAAATGATGGAACGGAGCGGTATCTCATGCCGAGCCTGTACCAATGCACAGGAAGTGGTCAAAGCATTGAGAACCGGAGAATACGACCTGCTGCTGACCGATATACAGATGCGTGGTACAGGAGGTTTTGCCCTGTTGCATCTGCTACGCCTTTCCAACATAGGAAATTCACGGACAATTCCCATAGCTGCAATGACCGCCCGTAACGATGGTGATACAGACCGCTATATTCAGGCTGGATTTGCCGGCTGTATCCACAAACCGTTCTATACAAGAGACCTGCTCGAATTTCTCTCGTCACTCATTGGACAGGACAGAACTATGGACAATCATTCTCCAGATTTCGAGGCTCTGTATGTCACTACGGGAGATGAACGCTGGACTTTGGAGACTTTTATAGAGGAATCCAATAGGAACAGTTCTGACTTGCTGGATTCTTTGAGTCAGGAAAAGCCCGACCGGAAGCGGATATGGGAAACTCTGCACAGGATGTACCCGATGTGGGAGCAATTGGGAATAGCCCATGAGCTGGAACCGTACAGCTATGAACATTATGCGGAAGATACGGATGAGCCAACATTCCGCAATGATGTGGAAAGAATTGTCAGAAGAATAGACCGGCTGATATCTGAGACAAAAAGCCGATTATCGGAAATGGACGGACATAATTAAATGAAAACATGAATGAAATACAGAATACTGATAGTTGAAGACAACATCATGCTTGCCGGGCAACAGAAAAAATGGTTGGAAAAATCCGGTTATGAAGCAGAGATAACAATAGATGAACCAGGGGCACGAAAACTGCTCAAGAAAGAAAGTTTCGACCTTGTGCTGTCCGACGTACGCCTGCCGGAGGGGGATGGTATATCTTTGCTTGAATGGATGCGGAAAGAAAGGCTGGACATTCCTTTCATTATCATGACAGGATATGCCTCTGTACCGGGTGCTGTGCAAGCCATAAAACTGGGAGCCAAAGACTATCTGGCAAAACCGGTACAAATGGACGAACTACAGAGACAACTGAAAGACATTTTCCACCCTCGTTCCGTAATATGTGACAAGGACAAGGGCTTGCTACCCAGAAACAGCCTTCAGATGAAAGAAATCGAACATCTGGTCAAGACAGTTGCGCCGTTTGATATTTCGGTACTCATACTCGGTCCGAACGGCGCAGGAAAAGAATCGGTGGCACAGCGTATCCACTATATAGGAGAACGGAGGGATATGCCGTTTGTCGCCGTGAATTGTGGGGTTATACCCAAGGAACTCGCACCTTCACTCTTCTTCGGACACATAAAAGGTACATTTACCGGCGCCGACACCAATAAGGACGGGTATTTTGAAATGGCGAAAGGCGGCACCCTTTTCCTTGACGAGATAGGTACACTGTCTGTTGAAGTCCAGGCTATGCTCTTGCGAGTGCTTCAGGAGGGTACATACATCCCAATAGGTGGCAACAGGGAAAAGCGGGCTGACGTCAGGATTGTAGCCGCCACAAACGAGGATCTTCAACTTGCCATACAGGAAAAACGGTTCAGGGAAGACCTATACCACCGGCTATGCGAATTCGAGATTGTCATGCCTTCCCTGCACGAATGTCCTGAAGATATCCTGCCGTTGGCAAACCATTTCAGGAAGAAATTTTCCGGAGAACTAAAAAGACCAACCGAGGGATTCAGCCCTGAAGCGGAACAACTGCTTCTCTCTTACCATTGGCCGGGAAATGTGCGGGAACTGCATAACAGAATAAGAAGGGCGGTACTCATGACCAAACAGCCAGTCATTGGGATAACCGACATAAACATTAAACCAGAAGCAACAACTGAAGAGATCAATCTTTTCCCTGAGAATGATGCGGAAGAGAAACACTCGATAGTACAGGCTTTAAAAATCACACGTGGAAATCGCAAACATGCCGCAGCAATGCTACACATCGATCCCTCCACACTATACCGTAAAATGAAAAAATATGGATTAAATAGTAAATAGCAGACATTTTACATCCCTATAAGGAATAAAATGCTTATATTTGCAGATAATCGGAAACCTTACGGTTGGATTTCCGATTAAAAACATAAGAAAAGTAAATCGGCGGTGCTTGAAGCTTTGCCGAATGTTACAACATAAGTCGCAAGACGTCTCAGGTAGAAATCTGGTAAATTTCAAATTGTAGAGACAATTGCGTGTAGCTTATGCTATATCCTATAGCGTGAGCTCATGCATGATTCTACAATGGGCTTACCAGAGCCTCTACCTGATAGTGCGTGAGTTTCACGCTTTTCATTTAGAGGAAAAAAGGTATGGCCAAGTTACAGGTTTTAATAGCAATGACATTAGATGGTTCCATTCCGGCAGAGGACGACCCATTATTGCAATGGATGAGAGACAACAAGGACGGATTTTCATACGGGCGCGACAAATGTACTCGCCGACTCTATCCGGGTTATCCGCTTGTGGATCTCATGTGCGAGAAAGACATGTCAGACCCATCCATCCTTTATCAAGCCGAGATACATGACGAAGAAAGCATAGAATTTTTGCGTGGTCTCTCTGTTTATCATCTCATAGATGAAATGATTATTTTCCTATTTCCTTCCACTCGTCCGAACCACAAATCCGTCTCAAAATATTTGCCACGTGGAGAGTGGAAAACCGTAAAATCCAAAACATTCAAAAATGGAATTTGTCGCCTGATTTATTGCAAAACATTGCAATAACAGATTGCACGCTCTTGCATTTGCAATACCCCAATCAGCCTCGATTTTTCGCGGCTGATTTTTTATTTCTCTGTTTTTCAGCAATTTGCCGTATCATTATGTAGCAATATGCTCCGTTGGTCCACGTTTTGGCCTATATCAAATGAAACCTGTTGCGCAACACGGTGTAAATAACGGAATTATTACACTAAAAACAGAATTCATTATGATACAGATAGACAGGGAGACATTCCAGATGATGCTCCAGAAGATAATGGAACGGTTCGACAGAATCGATGACAGGCTGAACCGCATGAACCGGCAGACGGCCGCCCTTGAAGGGGACAAGCTGCTCGACAACCAGGACATGTGCGAACTGCTTGGCGTTACAAAGCGTACCCTTGCCCGTTACCGCCAGAAGAAACTGGTTACCTATTACATGATTGACGGGCGGACCTACTATAAGGCTTCGGAGGTGCAGGAGTTTCTTAACCGGAAAGGGAAAGTCCTGCCCCTAAGAATAAAGAAAGAACTCGGTCTTCAACCCTAATCAGATGACGGTATGGAAATTATATGTATAGACAAGCGGATTTTCGACGAGTTGATTGTCCGGCTCAGTGAGATAGAGAAAAAAGTAACCCGCCTGTGCAGTCCTGCAAAAGATGCGGGCCTGAAGAAATGGATGGACAACCGGGACGTGTGCGAGGTCCTCCGCATATCCAAACGCACGCTTCAGGTCTACCGGGAAAAGGGTCTGTTGCCTTACACCCGAATCAAGAACAAGATTTTCTACAGGCCGGAGGATGTGCAGAAGCTGTTGGAATCAAGTGATCACCCTCAAAGAAAAAAGCCATGAGTTACGATCTTATTAACAAGCAGGACCCGCGGATTGATGCCATTTTCGAAAGTCTGGAAAAGATGGAGCAAATGATTGATGGACTACAGACGGCACCAAAGCCGGCATTTCACGGTGATTATTTCATCACGGACGAGGAGCTGTCGAAAGTATTGAAGGTCAGCAGGCGTACCCTGCAGGAATACCGTACCCTCGGCGTGATACCTTATTACCTTGTACAGGGAAAAGCCCTTTATAAAGAGTCGGACATACAAAAAGTTCTTGACGACGCTTATAAAAGATGCAGGGAAGAACAGCGATGGGTATGATACGGAACTAAAGAAACGACCTCATTACAAGGTCGTTTCTTTGTTGTCTGACAATTGGTATCCGAATTTCCGTCTCCGTTTTCTGGCAATAACCTCTTCTTCATACAGACCGGAAATCCGGTTCATACCAGTTTCTTTCAGCCGTTTCATATCCTCGTCCACTTTCCGGTCAGTCACCTTGGCATAGAGCTGCGTAGTCTCAATCCGCATGTGTCCCATCATTTTACCGACTGTTTCGATTGGAACACCCAATGAAAGGGTTATATGCGTCCCAAAATTGTGACGTGCCTTATGAAATGTAAGTTCAAATCCGTAAACTTCACCTAACTGACGGGTAAGCATAATGAAATATTCACGACTGTACAGATTAAAAACCTTGTCATCCTTTCTCTGTTCCCGGTATTTTTCGATTATCTTCAACGGAATATCCAGCAACCGGACGGAAGACAGTGTCCCTGTTTTCTGGCGGTGGATATGAATCCACCACGAACCGTCTTCAGACTGGGTGATGTCACTGACAGCCAACTTTTTCAGATCCGTATAGGCCAGTCCAGTAAAGGTGGAAAAGATGAACATGTCCCTGACAAACTGAAGCTGTGGTTTCTCGACAGGTGTCGTAAGTAGTGTCTTCAGGTCTTCCAGCTTCAGATGGCGACTTTTCCGTTTGGGCAGTTCCGGATGGAGACGGCAGTACGGGTCACGACGTATCGTTCCCTGACTGACGGCCCGCATGGTCATCTTTTTCAGCCTGTAAAGATGTTCATGCACGCTTTTCGGGCTTAAATTCCTGTCTGTTCTGAGAAACAGCTCAAAGTCGTCGTAGAATACACGGTCAAGACTACGTAGCAGTACATCCTCTACGCCACGTTTTTCCTGAACGAAAACCGAAAGGTGTTTGTATGAACGTAGGTAAGAGTCATAAGTTTCTTTTATCCGGTCTATTCCAATACGTTTTTTGAACTCCTCATTATGCTCCCGGAAAAGAGCCAGGAGGGTAAGCGGCTTCTGTCCAACTCCCATCACGGCGTTCTTTACCTGTTCCGCGGTGATGAATCCCAGGCTGTTCTTTATCCGCCTGTAATGCTCTTTGATTTCTTTAGTCAGATCATCTATGGCCCGGTTGACGGTAAGGGCATTCACACTGCGTCCATCAGCCCGTCCATTTTCAGAATTCCATATGGCTGGGTTGACGGATACTTTTGTGCCTATCTGTTCCCACTTGGCATCTATGCTTATCTTGCACAGCAACTGGCACGTTCCGTCCTTGCGGATTTTCGTGCGGTTTATGTAAAATAATATTGCAAACGTGCTACGATGCCTAATTTCTGTATTGTTAGTTTTCCCTTTCATAATCTTGTACTTTTATCTGGTTATCAAATGACTACAGAAAACCTTTCGGCAATCTTTTTATTCAATGCTCTCGTATCTGTATCTATCTTATTATCTGTCACCTTTGCATAATGCTGTGTGGTTTCAATACGGCTGTGTCCCAACATTTTACTGACCGTCTCCAACGGGACTCCATGCGAAAGGGTAATTTCTGTCGCATAGGTATGCCGAGCTGCATGAAAAACCAAATTACGCTCTATATGGCAAATTTCGGCGATACGCTTCAAATAACGATTCAACGAACTGTTGGAATACATGGGGAGAAGCTTTCCCTCAGGGGCCATATCACGATATTTTTCAATGATATGAAACGGCAGTTCCATAAGGGGAATTTCAAAATCAACCCCTGTTTTTTTGCGAGAACTTCTGATCCACCAGGTACCATCTTCCGCGAGAGAAAGATTTTCATTTGTCAGCAGACGCATGTCGCTGTATGGAATACCCGTATAACAGGAAAACAAAAACATATCTCTCACATGATAAAGAATCTGATCATGGAGAGGTGTTGTCATAATCCTGTTTAATTCTTCAGCAGTGAGATATTTCTGTTCCTGTTTCGGATGTACCGGTTCATATCCGACAAACGGGAATACTGTTATTATACCGTCTGCAATAGCTTCTCCGACAATTGTTTTTAGTTGTACAGTAAGATTGACTATTGTTCCCGAGGCCAAACAACGTTCCGTACGTAGATACAAGTCGTATTTTTCAATGAAGGAACGGTCCAATGCTGCAAAAGGGATATCTGACAGCCTATATTGCATCTGTAAAAAACGTACCAGATGATTGTAAGAATTGCGGTAAGCCCTCAAAGTCTTTTCCGTTCGATTGACTCCTACACGTTTCTCGAAATTGTTAATAAAAAGTCTGAAATAGCTCAACAGGGTTTCCTGTTCCGAAGCCATACCCAGAAGTTGATGCTTTACATCTTCAGCTGTTACCGACTCACGGATTGCAGACTGTTCTGTATAGATGCTAAGTGCAGCTGCACGTATTTCATCCAGTCTGTTGTTAATTTCCCTGGCCGCAACACTTTTCCCACACGCTCGTCCGGATGACCATAATGATTGTGGCACACGCAGCTTTACACTGAAAGCTGTTTCAGAGTGTTTGCCAACAATGAGCCGTGCCATCACGGGACAGTTCCCACTGGCATCCGCCTCGCTCTTTTTAAGGTAGAACGAAACCTTCACATCTTTCTGATTCATAACCTGTTCCATTGTTTGCAAAATTAATGGAGACAGAGTTGATCATCGGCATGTTAAATATCGTCAGACATCGACAAAGTTATCATCATTGACTTACAGAACCTATATTTTTCATATCTCAAAAAAAATAAGTACCTTCGTTAAGCCAAAATGATGAAACTGCGTTCTTTACGGTCGGAACAGGAAGGATTTTCAAACAACTCCATGCAACCGGAATGGGCAACGGATAGGTAGCAATTTTTCTGCTTAACTATTCAAAAAACGGCTTCAAAGCACACTTTTACGAATGTGGAATAATGCTGCATATATCCCTGAAAAACCAATAGTTTACATTATTCTTCCTTAATCCATCCGAAATCGGGCGAGTTTTCCGTATATTTGTGATGTAAGAATTCTACATCTTACCACAATAAGGCTATATGCCGAAGGTTTTCAACCTACCGTCTCCGCGTACTCCGTGGAGACTTTTTTATATCCTGTCAGAACCTGAAATTCGATCGTTCTCTTTTAGTTTGTCCACCCTCACGACGCCAACCGACGCCAACCACTGCCACATCTCCTTGTGAGCGAAACTTTTGAGGGGCGGCGCGCGTTATCCGAGTGCAAGCTTGCAGGAATAAAGATTCATAAACCGGGAAAAAGATGAAACGCCGTGCCTTTCGGATTCGGGACCGCTGAATGTTCGGCGTCCCCATCCACACAGAGTGCAACTCACAGAGGCGGGTTGCCGGAATGTTGAACCAAACAGAAAAGAAGACCATGGAAAAGATCGTATGTATCGGGGAGCGGAGTTGGCAGCGGCTCCTCGAACGGGTGGAACACCTCTCCGCCCTTGCCCAACGCCTGGAACGCCGTTTGACGCCATCGCAGGACGACGGGTGATTGGACAGCGAAGAGGTGTGCCGGGCGCTGAATATCACCAAACGCACGCTGCAGAGCTGCCGGGAGCGTGGTGCGATTCCCAGCTCGCGTCTGGGCGGTAAATTCTACTACCGGCGCCGGGACCTCGCCGCATGGCTCTCCCATAAAACCGTTCAAACGCGATAGCCATGCCGCTGGATTATCTCAACGAAGCGAGCGACGAGGTACTGCGCTTGTTCGCACGACTGGACGGCGTGGAACTCACACTACGGAAGGCCTCCGAGGAGCACCGCCCGATGATCGGCGAAGAACGCTGCCTGACCGGCGAGGAGGTCTGCACACGCCTGCACCTCTCACCGCGCACCTTGCAGACGCTGCGGGACCGGCGGCAGATCCCCTTTACGGTACTAGGCAACCGCCTGTTGCTCTATCCCGAATCGGGGATCCGGGCAGTCCTTGACCGCAACCTTCGGCCGGCTGCTGACGAGTTTCCGCGTTGATGGAGGCAGGACCGAAACCGCTGAGTCGGACTCATCCCGTATCGAATCAACAAACGAAAATCGTTTCACCCTTTTATGCTGCGGCAAGGCGGACCTTGTCGCAGCATTTTTTGAGATGCGGGCCGCTTATGCCTCGGACTGATTCCGGTACTCGTTCGGCGTCATGCCCGTGGCTCGCTTGAAGACCCGCGTGAAGTGCTGCGGATACTGGAATCCCAGTCCGTAGGCGACTTCGCTGATGCTGTGTGACGGCATCAGAAGCCGTTCCCGGGCCAGACTGATGATCTTGTGCTGGATGTATTCCCGGGCCGTTTTGCCGGTTTCGCGCTTGATGAGGTCACTGAAGTAGTTGGGCGACAGGTACAGCTCGCCGGCACAGTATTTCACCGTCGGCAGCCCCTTGCGCAGGGCATTGTCCGCCGTGAAGTAGGCGTTGAGCAACGACTCGAAACGGGTCAGAATGTCGCGGTTGGCCTGTTGTCGGGTGATGAACTGCCGCTCGTAGAAGCGCAGGCAATAGTCCAGCAGCAGTTCGATCTGGGTGACCAGCAGCCGCCGGCTCATGCGGTCGACATCGTGGCCGAGCTCCTCGCGGATAGCCGTCAGGCAGTTGATGAAGGTCGTGCGCTCACGCTCGGAGAGGTGCAGCGCCTCGTTGACCTCGTAGGAGAAGAAGGTGTACTCGCCGATATGGCGTCCGAGGTGGGTGCCGCGGATCAGGTCGGGGTGGAAGCAGAGCGCATAGCCTCGGGGTTGGAACTCCTCGCCCGTGTCCTCGATGCCGATGACCTGTCCGGGGGCGAGGCAGACGACCGAACCCTTCTGATAATCGTAGCGCTGGCGGCCGTAGATCAGGTCGCAATTCTTCTCGTCCTTGAGGAATACCACGTAGAAGCTGAACGTATGCCGCATGTGGTGCATGGGCCGGGCCTTCGCAAGGTCGATCACGCTCACCAGCGGATGCAGCGTCTCCACGCCGAGCAGGTCGTTGTATTCGGTGATGGTCTCGATATTCAACAGCGTCTTCTCCATAGGGACGGATTTACAGGTTTCGTCTCGCAAAGTTAGCAATTCCGACCGGGTTTTCACCCTCGCTACGGCAGGATCGGTGGATATGTGAAGCCTTTCCGTGTTTTGTATAATCCCGCGACGACGTGCGCGGCGTAATTTTGCCGTTGGAATCCAACCAACAGTTATTCACAGACATGAAACAGACAAAAAAACGAGTTTTGATTGCGGCTCTCCTGCTTGCGGCTGTCGGGAGTGTCGAAGCCCGGACGCAGCACGACAACCTTCCCGGTGTGCCGCAGACAGAGGCCTGGACCGTGACGCCCGTCGATACGACGAGCGGCGTTCTGGTCCGCAAGGTGTCGTTCCTGCGCAGCAACCAGATCGTGCTGGTCGGCAACCTCTTTCTGCCCGCAGGGTTTGACCCCCAAAAGCGCTATCCGGCTATTCTGAGCATTCACCCCGCCGGCAGCGTCAAGGAGCAGTCGGCCGGATTGTATGCCTTCCGGTTGGCCGAAAACGGTTTTGTGACACTGGCCTTCGATGCCGCCTATGCCGGGGAGAGCGGCGGTACGCCACACTATTCCGAGGCCCCGTACGAGCGGGTCGAGGATATTCGCTATGCCGTCGATTATCTGGTGACGCTGCCTTTCGTGGATGAGCACCGCATCGGAGCCCTCGGCCTGTGTGCCGGCGGCGGATATGTCATCGCTACGGCGCCGACCGAACGCCGCATCCGGGCCGTGGCCGGAGTGAGTGCCGCGGATATCGGCGCTGCCAATCGCGAGGGGTGGCTGCGCGGACGTACGGTCGAGGAGCAGATCGCCCTGCTGGAGGAGGTCTCCGAACAGCGGACCCGTGAAGCGCGGGGCGCGGAGTTGATGAAGGTCTATATGTGTCCCGAACCGACCGCGGAGACCGCACCCTCGTTCCGCGAGGGGTATGACTACTACCGCACGGCACGTGCCTGGCACCCACGGGCCGACAATCGCTATCTGCGCCGCAGTCAGGTGACGAAGATGGCCTTCTCGGCCATCGAAAACAGCTACCTGCTGACACAGCCCGTGCTGCTGATCGTCGGCGACCGGGCCGATTCCGAGTGGCAGACCGAGCGTCTCTACCAGGCGCTGCCCGGGCCGGACAAGGAGATCTATACAATCCCGGGCTATTCGCACATCGATCTTTACGATCGTCCCGGTGCCGTTGACCCGGCCATCGAGAAGCTGACGGCCTTTTTCAAACGCACCTTGCCATGAGACCCTCCATGAAGCGAATCGGAGCGACGCTGACCGCTCTGCTGCTGGCCGTATCGCTGCCGGCATTCACACACGCACAGAACACATTGGTAAAAGAGAGACACATGAATACGAAAAAGATTTTGGTGGCCTTCTTCTCGCGCGCCGGGGAGAATTACGCCGTAGGCCACATCGAACAGGGGAACACTCACATTGTGGCGGAGATGATCGCCTCCGCAACAGGCGGAACCCTCTTCCGCATCGAGCCGGCAACACCTTATCCCGATGATTATCGGGCCTGCACGGAGGTGGCCCAACGGGAAAAGCGGTCAAAGGCCCGTCCGGCACTCGTCGGAGATATTGCGGAGGAGGAGTATGACGTCATTTTCCTCGGGTATCCCAACTGGTGGGGCGATCTGCCGATGTGCGTCTACACGTTTCTGGAGCAGCACGACTGGCAGGGCAAGGTCGTCATTCCCTTCTGCACGCACGAAGGGAGCGGTCTTTCCGATACGGAGAACCGGCTGCGGGAGGCTTGTCGGGGCGCTTCGGTGCTGAACGGGCTGGCCGTGCGAGGCTCCGCGGCGCAGAACGAGCGGGAGAAGGCCCGGAAGCAGGTGCTGGAGTGGTTGAAACAGTTGAAATATTGAGGATATGAAACAAGTGATGATACTGACCGGTGCCGGACAGATCGGTATGGCAATCGCCCGCCGCATGGGCGCCGGCATGAAGATCGTCATCGGCGACAAGAGCCCGCAGCACGCCGCATCGATTGCTGAAACGATGAACCGGGCCGGATTCGATGCCATCCCGGTCGAGATGGATCTCTCCTCTCGGGATTCGATCCTCGCGTTGATCGACACGGCCCGGAGCTGCGGCGAAATCTCGATGCTGGTCAATGCGGCGGGGGTTTCCCCGAGTCAGGCCTCCGTCGAAACAATCCTTCGGGTCGACCTCTACGGCACGGCGGTGCTGCTGGAGGAGGTCGGACGGGTCATCAGCCGCGGCGGGGTCGGCGTAACCGTCTCCAGCCAGTCGGGACACCGCCTGCCGGCACTCGGCGAAGAGGCCGACCGGCTGCTGGCCACGACTCCGACCGAAGAGCTGCTTGTGCTGGAGATTTTGCAGCCCCGCAACATCCGCGATACGCTGCACGCCTACCAGCTGGCCAAGCGCTGCAATGTCAAGCGCGTGATGGCCGAGGCGGTCAAATGGGGCCGGCGAGGCGCCCGCATCAACTCCATCTCGCCGGGCATCATCGTCACACCGCTGGCGCTGGACGAGTTCAACGGTCCGCGCGGCGACTTCTACAAGGAGATGTTTGCCCGATGTCCGGCTGGCCGCCCCGGTACGGCCGACGAGGTGGCCAACGTCGCGGAGTTGTTGATGGGGCCCCGGGGTTCGTTCATCACCGGGAGTGACTTTCTGGTCGATGGTGGCGCTACGGCCTCCTATTTCTACGGAGCATAATCCCGACACGGGTTCCCTCCCATCAAACCGGACTTTCTGCGGAAGGCCCGGTTGTTTTTGTCTGAAGCGCAGGGCCATTTCCGGTATCAACTGTGTGGACCGAATCTAAAAGAGCCCCTGCGGTGCCCTTTGCTTTGAGTGTGCAATTACCAGCAAGATCGCGCAATCGCGCCCCGTGGTGAAACAAACCTGCGATGGGTGTCGTTATCCTCACAACGACGCAAAAAACACCGACCATGACAACGCCATTCATCCCTTCCTCGGCTCCCCACTGAAGAGCCGACCACCTCCCATCGGTTGCCCGCCGTCTCCGGTTGGACGACAGCATGCCCCGATCCGTTCGGGCCAAAAGCTGCACGCTCCCCATTCTTGCCGCGACATGAACCTCATGCCGTTTGCCGGTACGGGAGCGCCTTCGTGCTGACGACCTTGCGACCCCGGGATTCCGCACCGTTCGACTTCTGGCGTCGAATGTGCTGCCGATTCCCGGGTCCGAAAACCGAAGGGAGCGAGGTTGTGTTCTCGTGGCACAAAAACCCCGCATCGGGTTTTTGGCTGCCACTTCGAACCACCTCGCCCTGCGGGGCAGCCCCGCCCGGTCTGCTCCCGAGGGTCGCACACCGAACCATCCGCCGCTCGCCGGGCCACGACGCTTTATCACCCCGAAGAAGAAATCACGCAGCTCGAGCCGGTAATGAAATTTTGTCGGATGACTGTGTGCGCCAACTGGAATTAAAAGCCTATCTTTATAGGGCAATAACCCGACGAGCGTATGAAAGAGAAATCCGAGAATTATTGCCGCTTTTCTATGGACAAGAATGCTTGCCAAAAGATTGGGCCGCCAAGTCCTCAATATAAACTGAGGAAACTCACGGAGGAGGATATTCCCGACCTGCAAATCTTGTTTCGGGAGACCGTTCTTCATGTAAATGCGCGAGACTACACCCGCGAAGAGGTGGAGGACTGGGCTTCGTGTGGGGATAGCGTAGAGCATATGAAAGATCTTTTGGCTCGCAATGACTACGTAGCTGCGCTGAACGAACGGGACGAGATTATCGGCTTCTCGTCGATGAATGCCGAAGGCTATCTGCACTCGCTGTTTGTGCACAAGGATTATCAGCGGGTCGGCGTCGGGAGTCTGCTGCTGTCGGTCGTGGAAAAGAGAGCTCGGGAATACGGAGTCGCGGAAATCACCTCCGAGGTGAGCCTGACGGCTCGTCCTTTCTTCGAGAAGAGAGGGTACGAAGTAGTGAAGGTTCAGAAACGCCGGGCAAATCGGTTGGAACTGACCAATTTTGTGATGCGAAAGCATTTCAAAGACTGACACAGCCATCCCTTTCCACCCGTCCGCAAAGATCCGACTTGCCAGTATCGGCTGCAAGGCTGTACGGAGCGTCCCACGGGGACGGTCTTGCATCCGTCGCCGCCAAGTCCGGGCTGGTCGCTATCGGGTGGAAAGAGGCGAAATGGAGAGAATCGTATAATGTAATCAGTCCTAAAGAATTTGCATCAGTTACATTACCCGCCAAACGGTAACGGCTGATACCGTGGATGAGATTCTCGATTCGGACTATCCCCAGTTGCGTCTTTTTCGCATAAAACGGGATTACAGTCTTGTTCTGCTGCAGGATTGCCGAGCGAATGGGCTGTTTCAGTTCCGCAATCTGCCGAGACGTTCAGTGCCGTAGGATTTCTTTTCGGGCGAATGCTTCATCAGCGTTTGAAGGTGCCTGTCGGCATGATCACCTGCGCTTGGGGCGGTTCGAAGGTCGAAGCCTGGATGAGTCGGGAGAATCTGCTGCGTTTTGCCGAAGTCCGCATTCCCGACCGGGTAGATCCGACTCGTGCGAATGTGACCCCTCGGTTCTTTACAATGCCATGATGTAGATGATGCGCTGGCTCTCGACATGCACTACAAATACCGGGAAGCCGGACGAATCCGATTGCCGCTTATCGGGAGATTCTTGCCTCACAGCCGGATAGCAGCGTAGTCGTCATATCCGTAGGTTTTGCAACCAATCTGCGGATGTTGCTGGAATCTGCGCCCGATTCGGTGAGCAACCTTTCCGGAGAGGAGTTGGTAGCCCGCAAGGTTCGACTGCTGTCGATGATGGGCGGCAATTTTGTCAATCCCCGGGCCCGTGAATTCAATATCCGTTACGATGTGCTTTCGGCCCGCACTCTATTCGAGCGGTTTTGCTTGTCGCCGCGAGGATGTGTGACGGTGGATGATGCGGGACACATCCTGTTTAAGGCGACCGAACATGGCCGGGTCCGGATATTGAGCATTCGGTCTGATGATCGAGAGCGTATTGTCTCGCATATCGAGAATCTGGTTGAGCGGACACTCCCCCCCCCTGTTTTTCAATGCAGAATCCAACGGGATACCGATTGAAAAATAACGAGATTATCTATCATCTCTGAACAACCAGGCGGCTATTCGAGCAGTTGGTTGGTGCGGCGGATCAGTCCGACGGTCGAGTCATTGTTGAAGACCGAGTACAAACCCTGCTGTTCCTGGGCCGGATCACCGCAGTAGTCGTCGCCGCGCTCCCAGTAGAGGTGTTCGGGCCGGGCCTCGCCGCCCCATGCCCAGAAATTGGCTCCGGCCAATACCCCGCCGCTGCGTTTCGACTCGACGAGCCGGTCGAGGATCTCCGTGTAGTAGGCGTCGCGCAGGGTGGTCGGCGTGTTCCTTGCGAACTGGAAGCTGTCGCGCGGGAATCCGAACTCCTCGATGATGACCGGCTTGTTCAGCCGCCGGCCGATCTCCAGATGCATGTCGATGTATTTTCGGGTCATCTCTTTGGCGTTTTCCAACCCTTCGGCCAGCGCGTTGCGATCGACCCAGCGCCAGTTGCTGGGCCAGATGTGGAGGTTGACGTAGGCGATTTCGGGGATGGCATGGATCCGTTCGGCGAGTTCCAGGTTGCTTTCGCAGCCGTAGAAGCCCTCCGAGCCGGTCGAGATCATGTGGTTGGGGTCGAGCGAACGGATCAGCCGGGCCGTTTGGGCGATCCACTCGGCGAAGGCTTCGTGGTTGGCGGTTCCGAAGGGTCGCGGTTCGTTGCAGATCTGCCACGAGAAGATGGCGGGGTCCTCGGTGTATTTCAGACCGGTGTAACGGTTCGTGCGGCCGACGATGAAGCGCACGTGGTTTTCGAAGAGTTCGCGGGCCCGCATGTTGGGGATAAACCGCGAGACGTAGTCCGTATAGGTTTCGTAACCGTCGACGCAGGGAATGGGGGCCTTTCCTTCGCCGCTCCAGGCCAGATACTGGGAGTAACCGCCCGACCACTCCCACGAGTTGTTCAGATAGAGTACGGCCTGCATGCCGCGCTGTCCGAGTTGGGCGAGCAGATAGTCGAGTCCGTCGAGCAGACGGTCGTCGTATTGCCCGGGGGCATACTGGAGAATGGGTTCGATTTTGGCGGTGACGCCCGCATCGCCTTCGGCCCCGACGAGCACGCGCAGGTTTGTGATGCCGCAGGCGGCCAGCGAGTCGAGTTCGCGTGCGAGCCGTGTGCGGTCGCCGCCTTCGCCCGTCGAGGCGAGGATCGGGGCGTACCAGAGGTTCGCACCCAGGAAGTAGCAGGGTTTGCCGTTGATGAGGATCCGGCCGTTTTCGGCACGGGAGAAGGGCTTGTTTTCCGGAGCGGAGCCGCAGCCGGAGTTGAGGCTTGCGGCGAGACACATCCAGAGACCGGGGAGGAGAAGGTGTTTCACGGGTTCAGACTGTTTTGCTCGGATAAAGGTACGCATTTTCAGTCAAACGTTGAGGCCGGACGGGGCAAAATGTCATAAAAAACACGTCATGGGCCGAAATCCAGTGTTACGGTCACCCTTCGGTAGGTACGCAGGAGGATGTCGACGCCTACAACGATGCCAAGGGGTTGGAGGATCCGCAGCGCAAGTTGGGTATTAAGGTTTGCGTGTCGGTGGAGACTGCACCGAAATCCCGTGCCGGATTATGTAACCTGACGGAGGAGACCGGCGAGCTGTTGATGTCGGCGAATCCCTGCAGCAGGAAGAAGATCAGCGCCACGAGCGGGACGGCGAGCAGGAGTTTTTTCTTCCGTTCGCGGTGACGGATAAAATTCAGAAGCTGTTTTTTGCGGGAGCGGGGTGAAAAATGGGGGTTATGAACGGTTTGTTTGGTTGGGCCGATGCTCCCCGACGCT
Source organism: Alistipes sp. An116 (assembly GCF_002161005.1). NCBI lineage: Bacteria > Pseudomonadati > Bacteroidota > Bacteroidia > Bacteroidales > Rikenellaceae > Alistipes > Alistipes sp. An116. Next base: position 8,204 of record NZ_NFLR01000028.1, on the reverse strand, counting down.
TTTTTTCTGTTTGAAAACGTTCGAATATTGTTCAAAAAGCGTATAACCGCCAACCCCGCCGGTTGTGCGTGAAACCTTCATCCGGGAGGAATGTCCCGAGATCGGGCATTTGTCCCGGTCCGGATTCGTGACTGGCAACCGATACGCGGGCACGAGGATCAACCTTACGATCCGAACTACCGGCCGGTTGATTTGTTGGGTTATGCATCGTTCTGTTTATTAGTGTGTTGTGTTGTTGTGCGGCTTTTCGGCCGATACGCCGTCAAACGTGCTGCCATGAACGGCATGTCCCGGATTCCGGATCGGTCGTCGGAAAATCCGTTGGTTCGACCGTCCCCGCAAGCACCCGGATCGGCCGGTTCAGGCCTGCCTTTGACGGCTGAACAGGGGCGGACGGGAGGTTTGGCAACCTGCGGAAAAAATGGTAACTTTGGAGAATTATGGACGCAAATATCGAAATATGGATCGTCCTTGCGGGGCTTTGCCTGATGATGGGGATGCTGATCGCCGACTGGTTGCGACCGGGCTTCGTGCTGTTTTCCGGCGTGGTGCTCTTCATGTGCACGGGCATTCTCACGCCGCACGAAGCCCTCGCGGGATTCGGCAACGAGGGGATGATCACCGTTGCGCTGCTGTTTCTGGTCAGCGAAGGGGTCCGGCGCAGCGATGCGCTGGGGCATCTGGTCAAGTGGCTGCTGCCCGTACGGCGTGACATGACCGTGCGCAAGGGCTACCTGCGCATTCTGCCGACGATTGTCGCCGTGTCGGCCTTTCTGAACAATACGCCCGTGGTGGTGGTCTTCATCCCGATCATCAAGCAGTGGGCCCGCAGAACGGGACTTGCCGTGCGCAAGTTTCTCATTCCGCTGTCGTATGCGGCCATTCTGGGCGGCATGTGCACGCTCATCGGCACGTCGACCAACCTGGTGGTCCACGGCATGATGCTCGATGAGGGGTTTGCGGGGTTTTCGATGTTCGAGCTGGGCAAGGTGGGAGGCTGTATTGCCGTTGTGGGCCTTCTTTATATGATTCTGCTGGGCAACCGGCGTCTTCCGGACGATTCGACGCTCGAGGAGCAGCCCCGAACGGAGGAGTCGGGACGTGAGGTGGAGGCGGTGCTCGGGCCCCGCTTCCCGGGGATCAACCGCACCTTTGCCGAATTTGATTTCCGCAGCCATTACGGGGCCGGGATCCGCTCCGTGCGACGGGGCGGTGAGGAGCTGCCGCCCGAATCGGTCATCTTCCGGGCGGGAGACACGCTGGTGCTCGAGACCGACGGAACGTTCATCGACCGCTGGGGCGATTCGCGGGTCTTCCTGATGCTGAGCAACGGCTCGGAACACCGCCCGGCCTGTCCGCGGTGGAAGAAGTGGCTGGCGCTTGCGCTGCTCGTGGTGATGATCGCCGGGGCCACTTTCGGCAGCATGCCCTTCATGGCGGATCTCGTACCGGGCATGCGGCTTGACATGTTCTTCTGGGTCTGCGTGGTGGCGGTGCTGATGGCCTGCTTCGGGATCTTCCCGGCCAAGAAATACACGAAATTCATCTCGTGGGATATTCTGGTGACGATCGCCTCGGCGCTGGCTATCAGTCGGGCGATGGTCAACTCGGGGCTGGCCGACTGGATCGCCTCGGGGTTGTCGCAACTGTCGTCTGCGGCATCGCCGTGGGCCGTGCTGGCCGTGCTCTACATCACGACCAATCTCATCACCGAATTCATCACCAACAATGCGGCGGCAGCCTTTGCCTTTCCCGTGGCGCTGTCGGCGTCCGCCCACCTCGGGGTGGATCCGATGCCCTTTTTCGTGGCGATCTGCATTGCGGCCTCGTGCAGCTTCTCCTCGCCGATCGGCTACCAGACGAACATGATCGTGCAGGGAATCGGCAACTACCGCTTCCGCGATTTCGTGCGTATCGGTCTGCCGTTGAATCTCATAGCCTTTGTGGTCTCGATGGTCCTGATCCCGCTGTTCTGGCCCTTCGAACCGCTGATCTGAAACCGAAGAACATGGAAAACATTCATCCGATATTCGACCGTATGGAGTCCCGCGCGGAGAAGGAGCGACAGCTCGGCCACCGCGGTGCGGTCGTCTGGTTTACGGGGCTCTCGGGCTCGGGGAAGAGTACCCTGGCCATCGCCCTTGAACGGGCCCTCTCGGCCCGGGGCATCCTGTGCCGGATCCTCGACGGCGACAACGTCCGCTGCGGCATCAACGCCGGACTGGGTTTCTCGGAGGCCGACCGCCGCGAGAACATCCGCCGCGTGGCCGAAGTGTGCCGGCTCTTCGTCGATACGGGCGTTGTGGTGCTGGCCTGCTTCGTGAGCCCGACGCGGGAGCTGCGGCAGATGGCCGCCGGGATTGTCGGCGAGCGGGACTTTCTGGAGGTCTACGTCTCGACGCCCCTTGCCGAGTGCGAGCGGCGCGACGTGAAGGGGCTCTACGCCAAGGCCCGACGGGGTGAGATCCGCGACTTTACGGGCATCTCGGCGCCGTTCGAGGAGCCCGACGCTCCGGCGCTGCGGCTCGATACGTCGGGACGGTCGGTTGACGAGTGTGTCGACCGGCTCCTGGAGCGGCTGCTGCCGGCAATTGAACTGAAAAAGGACACAGAACAACAATAAGATGAAAGAGTATCAGCTGAGCCATCTGAAGACGCTCGAAGCCGAAGCCATACACATCATCCGGGAGGTGGCGGCCGAATTCCGCAATCCGGTGATGCTCTACTCCATCGGCAAGGATTCGTCGGTGATGGTGCGTCTGGCCGAGAAGGCCTTCTATCCGGGCAAGGTTCCCTTCCCGTTGATGCACATTGATTCGAAATGGAAATTCCGCGAGATGATCGAGTTCCGCGACGCCTATGCGAAGAAATACAACTGGAATCTGATTGTCGAGTACAACAGAAAGGCTTACGAGGCGGGTGTAGGGCCCTTTACGCACGGCAGCCGCGTACATACCGATCTGATGAAGACGCAGGCGCTGCTCATGGCGCTGAAGAAGTACGGCTTTGATGCGGCGTTCGGCGGAGCGCGGCGCGACGAGGAGAAGAGCCGGGCCAAGGAGCGGATCTTCTCGTTCCGCAACGAGTTCCAGCAGTGGGACCCGAAGAACCAGCGTCCCGAGTTGTGGGACATCTACAACACGCGGGTCCACGAGGGGGAGAGCATCCGGGTCTTTCCGCTGTCGAACTGGACGGAGCTCGACGTGTGGCAGTACATCCGCCAGGAGCGGATTCCGATCGTACCGCTCTACTTTGCCAAGGAGCGTCCGGTGGTCGAGGTGAACGGCAACCTGATCATGGTTGACGACGACCGCATGCCCGAGGAGTTGCGGCGCAGGGCCGAGATGCGCAAGGTTCGCTTCCGCACGCTGGGGTGCTACCCGCTGACGGGGGCCATCGAGAGCGAGGCCGACACGATCGAGAAGATCATCGAGGAGATGATGACCACGACCCGCTCCGAGCGCACGACGCGGGTGATCGACTTCGACCAGGAGGGGAGCATGGAGCAGAAGAAACGCGAAGGATACTTTTAAAGAGAGACGAACATGGCACTCAGCATAGAGGAATTTCTGGCACAGGACGAACGCAAGGACCTGTTGCGTTTTTTGACGGCCGGGTCGGTCGACGACGGCAAGTCGACGCTCATTGGGCGGCTGTTGTACGACAGCAAGCGGCTCTACGAGGACCAGCTCGACGCCCTTGAGCGGGACAGCAAGCGGTGCGGCAACGCCGGCGACCATATCGACTACGCCCTGCTGTGCGACGGACTGAAGGCCGAGCGCGAACAGGGCATCACCATCGACGTGGCCTACCGCTACTTCGCCACCAACCGCCGCAAGTTCATCATCGCCGACACGCCGGGTCACGAGCAGTATACGCGCAACATGATCACCGGCGGATCGACGGCCAATCTGGCCATCATTCTGGTCGATGCCCGCACGGGCGTCATTACCCAGACACGCCGTCACAGTTATCTGGTCTGGCTGCTCGGCATCCGGCATATTGTTTTGGCGGTCAACAAGATGGATCTGGTGGACTACTCCGAGGCGCGTTTCCGCGAGATTGTCGACGAATACAAGACGTGGCTTTCGTCGCAGGGACTCGACATTCCGGATCTGCAATGCATCCCGCTTTCGGCGCTCGAGGGCGACAACGTCGTCGACCCGAGTCCGCGCACGCCCTGGTACAAGGGTCCGTCGCTGCTGAACTTTCTGGAGACGGTCGAGATCGACCTGGACATCAACATGCACGATTTCCGTTTTCCGGTCCAGTATGTGCTGCGTCCCGACGCCGATTTCCGCGGCTACAGCGGTAAGATCGCCTCGGGCATCGTGCGGCGCGGCGACCGGGTCGTGGCGCTGCCGTCGGGCCATACGTCGCGTATTGCGCGCATCGTCACCTACGACGGTGATCTGGAGGAGGCCTTTGCCCCGCAGTCGGTGACGCTGACTTTGGAGAACGAGATCGACCTTTCGCGCGGCGAGATGCTCGTCCATCCGGATGATCTTCCCCACGTCGGCCACCGCTTCCGGGCCATGATGGTTTGGATGGACGAGGAGCCGCTGGACCGTTCGAAGGCCTTCTACCTGAAGCATACGACCCGCACGACGCGGGCCCATGTCGGGACGATCCACCACCGTGTGGAGATCAACGTCGGCGAGCAGGTCGAGGCTGACGGCATGAAACTCAACGAGATCGCGCTGGTGTCGCTCGTTACGGACTCGCCGCTGATCTACGACGGTTACCGCGAGAACCGCCAGACGGGGGCCTTCATCCTGATCGACCCGGTGACGAACTTCACCTCGGCCGTCGGCATGATCGTGGCGCCGGACGAGGAGACGTCGGCCGGGGATTCCGACCGCATCGTCATCGACCTTGCGGTGTGCGGCATTGCTCCGGAACACGACGAGGCGATTGCCGAATTCTGCCGGGCCTTGCGCCGCCAGACCGGCATCGAGGTGGAATGTACCCGAAAATAGTGTGACGATGAGCCTTTTCCGACTGAATTTCGATACGCTGCCGGTCAATACGCTGGTGGGCGCCGACCGGAGAACCTTCCGCGAGGTGACGCGCGGGGCGGAGATCGACCCGTCGTGCCGCGGCAAGTACCGGCTGACGCGTCTGGTGCGGGGCATGCTCGACCCCTTCTACCTGCTCAATGAACGCCGCTACGATCGGCTGCCCGAGCGGACGGATCTCGAACCGCCGGTCTTTATCATCGGTCATTGGCGCAGCGGCACGACCTACGCGCACAACCTGCTTTCGTGCGACGACCATTTCGGCTGCTGCACGACCTACCAGACGGTCTTTCCGCATCTGATGCTGTGGGGGCGCCCCTTCTTCGAGCGTTGCATGGCGGCGGTGATGCCCTCGTCGCGCCCGACCGATTCGATGCGTCTCGGGGTGGAGCTCCCGCAGGAGGAGGAGTTCGCGCTGAGCAACATGACCCCCTGCTCGCATTACCATTTCTGGATGTTCCCCCACCGCATGGCCGAATACCGCGAACGCTTTCTGACCTTCGAACGGGCGACCGACCGGGAGCGCGAGGAGTTCCTTGCGGCCGAGGACAGGGTGATGCGTATCGCACTGCAGGTCTCTGGCCGGCGGCAGTTCCTGAGCAAGAATCCGCCCCATACGGGTCGTGTGGCGATGCTGCTCGAACGCTATCCGCAGGCGCGGTTCATCTATCTGGTCCGCAACCCCTACGTGGTCTACGAATCGACGCACAACTTCTTCCGCCAGACGATCAATGCCGTGGGAATGCAGCGCATTACGGACGAGGCGCTCGACCGCGAAATCCTGCTCAACTACCGGGCGCTGTACGAGAGCTACGAGTCGGCGCGGGGGACGATCCCCGAAGGACAGCTCTTCGAGGTGCGCTTCGAGGATCTGCAGGAGTCGCCGCTTGAGATCGTCGAACTGATCTACGACCGGCTCTCGCTGGGTGATTTCCAACAGGTCCGGCCCGCCATGGAGCGTTATCTGGCCACCTTGCGCGGTTACCGCAAGAAGCGCTACGAATTCGACTCGCGGACGATCGAACGGGTCGAGAGTCACTGGGGCGATGCCCTTCGCGAGTGGGATTATCAGCTCTAACCTCTTCGGGTCGGCCCCATCCGCTGTTCCTGATTGGGACCCTTCCCTTGCTCTGATTGGGCCCCCGGCTTGATTCCACACAATCGGATCCGACCTTTGAGGACGGGTTCGATTTTTTATTCCTGCCGGCGCACCGCAGGGAACAATCTGTCGGGAAAATCGGTATCTTTGTGGCCGTAACAGAGCCCAAAAGAGCCAAAAAGATGGATATTTCGAAAATCAACAAGGTGGAGATCCGCAACCTTCAGCGGCAGGACTATGACCAGCTGGCCTCCTCTTTCACACGGGTCTATGCCGACGGGAGCGACGTATTCTGGACCCCTGCCCAGATCGACAAACTGATCCGCATCTTCCCCGAGGGGCAGATCGTGGTGGTGGTGGATGACAAGATCGTGGGTTGCGCCCTCTCGATCATCGTGAATTACGACCTGGTGAAGGGCGACCACACCTACGCCCAGGTGACCGGCAACGAGACCTTCGATACCCATACGCGCAAGGGCAACATCCTCTACGGCATCGAGGTCTTCATCCACCCCGACTACCGCGGACTGCGCCTCGGCCGCCGCATGTATGAATACCGCAAGGAGCTGTGCGAGAAGCTCAACCTGAAGGCGATCATGTTCGGCGGTCGCCTGCCCAACTACCACAAGTATGCCGACCGGATGCGTCCGAAGGAGTATATCGACAAGGTTCGCAAGCGTGAGATCTACGATCCGGTGCTGCTGTTCCAGTTGTCGAACGACTTCCACGTGCGCAAGGTGATGCGCAATTACCTGCCCAACGACGAGGAGTCGCGCCACTTCGCCTGCCTGTTGCAGTGGGACAACATCTACTATCAGGCCCCCACCGAAGAGTACGTGCAGCCGAAGACCACGGTGCGTGTGGGGCTGGTCCAGTGGCAGATGCGTACCTATACGACCCTGGACGACCTGTTCGAACAGGTGGAGTTCTTCGTCGACTCGGTGAGCCGCTACCAGAGCGACTTCGTCCTCTTCCCCGAGTATTTCAACGCCCCGCTCATGGCTCGCTTCAACAACGACGGCGAGTCGCAGGCCATCCGCGGACTGGCCGGCTATACGGACGATATCCGCGAGCGGTTCGTGGGGCTGGCCATCAAGTACAACATCAACATCATTACGGGCAGCATGCCCTATATCCGCGAGGACGGACTGCTCTACAACGTCGGATTTCTCTGCCGGCGCGACGGTTCGTACGAGATGTATGAGAAGCTGCACGTGACGCCCGACGAGATGAAGTGCTGGGGTCTGAGCGGCGGCAAGGCGATCCGGACCTTCGAGACCGACTGTGCGCGGATCGGCGTGCTGATCTGCTACGACGTGGAGTTCCCGGAGCTGTCGCGCATCATGGCCGACGAGGGAATGCAGATTCTCTTCGTGCCGTTCCTCACCGATACGCAGAATGCCTATTCGCGGGTTCGGGTCTGCGCCCAGGCGCGCGCCATCGAAAACGAGTGCTTTGTGGCCATTGCGGGCAGTGTGGGCAACCTGCCGCGGGTCCACAACATGGACATCCAGTATGCGCAGTCGGGGGTCTTCACGCCGTGTGACTTTGCCTTTCCGACGGACGGCCGCCGGGCCGAGGCGACACCCAATACGGAGATGATCCTTATTTCGGATGTGGACCTCGATCTGCTGAACGAGCTGCACACCTACGGCAGTGTCCGCAATCTGAAGGACCGCCGTCACGATCTGTACGAATTGCGCGTGCGGAATCGGTAGCCGGGAGCGTGCTGCATCGATGGTTGAGCGCTGGAGCCGCTGTTCTACCCTACGACTGATATAAGCCTCCGCGACGAAGAGCCGCGGGGCTTGTTTTTTTGCGGAGGCCACTCTGGAGATGTGAAAACACTGGTTGGTAGAATGTTATCCACCATGCAGCTTTCGGGGGCAGGATCTCCTCGTCGGACGAATCTGAAAAAAGGCGGAAAAATATGGGGAAAAAGTTTGTGGAATCGGAAAATAGCGTTATCTTTGCACTCGCAATACCGAAAGGGGTGCGTTAGTTCAGCTGGTTAGAATACGTGCCTGTCACGCACGGGGTCAGGGGTTCGAGTCCCCTACGCACCGCCAGAAAGGGTGTAAATCAAG
>NZ_NFLR01000027.1:0-31066 GCF_002161005.1 Alistipes sp. An116 | reverse complement strand
CCTCCGACTGGTCCCGTGTTGCCGTCATCGATTCCGAGAACGGCTCGGCCGATCTCTATGCCCATCTGGGCAGTTATCAGGTCCTCACCTTGCCCGACTACTCTCCCGAGACCTACATCGAGGCCATCGGCATCTGTGAACAGGCAGGAGCCGAGGTCATCATTATCGACAGCATTTCCCATTGCTGGGATTACCTGCTCGATTTCCACGCCAACCTGCAAGGCAACTCCTTTGCCAACTGGGCCAAGGTCACTCCCCGTCAGAATGCCTTCATCCAACGCATTCTCAACTCCTCATGTCATATCATCTGCACCATGCGCTCCAAGCAGGATTATGTCCTCTCGGACAAGAACGGCAAGATGGTGCCCGAGAAGGTGGGCTTGAAGGCCGTACAGCGCGATAACGTGGACTATGAGTTCACCGCCGTGCTGGACATCGCCATGAACCACAAGGCCACTACCTCCAAAGACCGAACGGGGCTCTTCACGGGCCGTCCCGAGTTCACGATAACCCCTGCCGTGGGGCAAGCCATCCTCAAATGGTGCAACCTGACGCAGACCGCGCAATCGAATCCTTCCACGCAAAACCTTCCCAGCCATGCTTCCAGCCTTTCAGCCTGAACCCGAGTTTGCCGCAGGGTTGAATCTTCCCGTGGAGGAGGCAGCCATCGTAGAGGAGCGTCCCGCAACGCCGATCGTGTCGTTGGGGGCTGCACCGCGTACCCGTCACTTTATCGAGGCCAACACCAAGCCTGTCGATATGGCCCATCTGAAGAACGATTGTGTCGTTCCCGTATTCAGCAAGGACAACGAGGTGACGATCTCCCACCAGAGTTTTATTGAAACGGTATTGGGCGCTGCTCACCGTATGTTTCCCCAGGAGGCCATCGACACGCCCGATATTGTCGTTTCACATATCATCAAGGGACGGATTCCCGAGGCCATACACAAGCCCGTGAACCAGCTCCTGGAGACGGACAAGACCATCTATTACGAACGCATGGCCTTCTGTTTCGAGATACCCTCGATTTATGAGGAGGTGGCAGGCAATCGGCTCCATCTTTCGATCGGAGGAGTAAGGGCCTACAACCACGAAAATCTCTATTCCAAGAAGACGGTTGAGAAGTTCAAGGTCTTTATCGGCTTCAAGAACCTTGTCTGCTGCAACCTGTGTGTCTCGACCGACGGATTCAAGCGGGAGTTGCGGGTGATGAGCGTGCAGGATCTGTTTGAGGCTTCGTTGCAGTTGTTTCAGCAGTACGATGCCGAACGGCACATTCGGCAGATGGCGGCTTTACAACGGCAATCGCTCAGTGAACACCAGTTTGCCCAGTTGATCGGCAAGGCTCGGTTGTATCAATACCTGCCCACAGCCGAGAAACGGCAGCTGCCAGCCATGGAGTTTACCGACTGCCACATCAATGCCGTAGCAAAGGCTTACTATACGGACGAGAACTTTTCCAGAGGGACGAATCCCGAGATTGACCTGTGGAAGGTCTACAACCTCTTTACGGGAGCCAACAAGTCCAGCTACATCGACACCTTCCTTGACAGGTCGCTGAATGCAACGCAGTTGATTGCAGGAATCGGTCGGGCCTTGGAGGGGGATACCGAATACAGCTGGTTTGTGGAGTAACGCTTTACAGAGACGAATACCCTTGCTGTCTTACGACGGCAGGGGTATTTTCTTATGTTCCAGAACAAAGCGTACTAATATATAGTAAGATAGCTATATTTCTCACAATCTACATATTACAATTTGCTGCAAAATCTGTAACATACAGTTCTGGAATTTATGCTGACGTAAAGTCGGAATCCGAGGTTTTAAAGATTCCGAAAAGCAGAATTTCAGGGTTTATGCAGGCGTAAAGTTGAAATTCGTGCAGATCTGCCCAAATTCAGAAGAACAAAGTTTACTTTCCACTCGAATTGCTGTTGTCGGAAAACTTTGTTTTGGCGAAATTTGCGCTACAATACCCCAGCAGAGTGTTGTGCATTGAAAAAACATTTCCTAACTTTGTGTCGCTATCCCATACGGATAGTAACATATTGATTTAGTGAAAGTGTTTCGCTAATCCTTGAAGATGAAATTTGGCGATTTTAGAGAACAAGGATAGGCAATACAGACACTCATCACCGTGTATAGGCATATATCGTTCTGATATATACTTATTCGGTGTGGGGTATTGTTTATTTGTTCTCGGGCCACGCCAAATGCCTATCTTCAGATAAACGAACAACTCCACACTTTCTTTTTGCTTATAACCCACCGCAGCAGGAGTTGGTACGGTAAGAAACTTTTACGAGTATGGATTTTAGGATTGGTGATGTCGTTGTTCTCAAATCTGGGGGACCTAAAATGACTGTTTCAGAGTATCCAATTAAAATGATTGATGGCTCAGAGAACCACACGCAAGTAAAATGCAGGTGGTTTAATGAGGATAATCATTTAATGCAAAACTCCTTTCATGTTGATGAATTGGAAAAACAAAATTGAAAAAATTATGAAAAAGCTATTGTTTATCGTGGCAGCCATGTTTGCGGCAGTTTCTTTCTCGTCCTGCGATAAGGATGATGACAATAAGGATGATGACAATGGTGGCGGTAGCGATTTTGCGCGTCCCGCTTTGCCCGATCCCAACGATGTCTGCTCCTGTATGGATGACTTGGTGTTTATGAAGTATTGCTATGAGAACTTTGACGTCAATAAAGACGGGAAGGTCTCTAAAACAGAAGCAAATGCTGTCACTAAAATTGATCTTGGAGATAATGATTACCAAGATGCTTATGATGTTAAAACTCTTACAGGCATCTGTTATTTCCCCAATTTGGAGATCATAGATTGTTACCGCTGTAAAAGATTAACCTCTGTTGATTTAAGCCATAACTTAAAAATTACAGAAATTCAGGACCAAGCATTTGCCGCGTGTTCCGATCTAAAAAGCATTATTCTCCCTAACAGTGTCACGTGGATTAGAGAGAATGCATTTTATAATTGCAGCAGTTTAACCGATATTACTATCCCTAATAGTGTCACGAGGATTAAAAATTTGGCATTCTATGGCTGTAGCAAACTCAAAGAAATATACTGTACCCCAACTAATCCTCCTACATTGGATGGAACGGCATTTAGTTCTATAGCTGACAACTTTATTCTTTATGTCCCCTCTGCATCTGTAAATAATTATAAAACTGCAGATGTATGGAAAAGATATGCCGATCAAATTGTCGGATATGATTTTTAAGTAGCACCTTATTGATCGAGGACCGAATTGATCGAGGACAGACTTGTGCAGAACGGTATAATATAGACCGTCTGCACAAGTTTGTCCTTTTTATATACTTGCATATTTCATTAATTTTTCGTATATTTACATCATAATCAAAGATTTATCACACTATAAACATTAGCTAAAATGAAAAGAAAAACACCGATAACAGATTGACAAACGGGCACAGAGATATTGAATGATATTGAAATCTCCTATGTTGCCAAATCCATATCCTATGATCTTGATGGAATATGCCTGTTTGTAGGACGTAGAAAAGACAATCCCACGCCCGTAGAGTTCTACTACTTCCTTGAACTCGATATAGACCTTACTCAAGCCGCTACAATCTCCTTCCTAAAAAGAGGCCTTCTACAAATAGGATTCAATTTTACACTACCATCTCAAGAGTCCAATCAAGGACCCTACATCGCAAAATTTCCGAATGTAATTACCATTCCACCAATCGGATATCCGCTCAATCTTTTTGAAGCGCATATCCATAGTGATACTATTGTGTTCAACTATACGGCACAAAATGGAACCAAGAAAGAGTTCCGCTTTTCACTGGCTGGCTTCAACGAGAAATATTTGGAACAGTTTGTATAAATACAAAAGCAATCAATCTTTTCCGAGGACAGACTTTGCAAAAGTTTGTCCTTTCATTTTTGCATCAAAAACATTCTACATCAACGAACTTAACGCATGAAACAATTATGGAAAAGTATCACACGACAGATTACGGATAGTCCATAGATGAACACAATGACTATCAATATTTTACAAGACATTTTCTATTAACCAGCAGTCGGAAAGCAGGTTCTACATAGGGTACGCATACAGCCAATCACAGAAGGCTGCAATCTCCATAATCAACTGATTAACAGCACGGGAGAATCCGTAGCTCAGTAGGTAGAGCACAACACTTTTAATATTGGGGTCCTGGGTTCGAGCCCCAGCGGGTTCACTCCTTATCCGGACAAATCCGGACAGAATTCCGCCAAACCTCGCAAGATCAGTGTCTTGCGAGGTTTTTTCATTTCTGGATTCAGCCATTTACGGACACCGAAAAGCCAATTTCCGACAAATTCCAGTGTCCAAATCGTGACCTTTTTTTTGTTTACCGATTTTAGGTCACCAGAAGTCGCAAATTGGCTCCCTTTTGTCGCCTTTTGTCTGTGCCGTACAAATCTCATTTACAACTATTTAATTTAACTTTGTAATTCTAAAAATGGGATTATGAGAAACACATTCAAAGTACTCTTTTTCGTAAAGAGAGCGGCCTTAAAAAAGAGCGGGAAAGCGCCGATTATTGCCCGTATTACCATCGATCAAGACAAGATCCAATTCTACACGAAACTGGAAGTCGCTCCCGATCTATGGGATGTACCCCGGGGAAAAGTAACCGGAAGAGGTCCTGAAGCGCTACAAATCAATGCGTTATTGGACGATATCCGAATGGCAATCCAGAAGCAATACCACTCGCTGCTCGAAACGGACGGTTACGTTACGGCCGAGCGAGTCAGAGACGCCTACCTGGGAAAAACCGAAAAAACACGCACCATTCTCGAATTCTTCGAACAGCACAACGAGCAGTATCTGCAGGAGGTGAAGATGGATCCGACCAACAAAACCTACTGGCGTTACGAGCTGACCAGGCGCCGGCTCGAAGAGTTTATCAAATACAAGTATTCCGTATCGGACATGCCTCTGAAGGATATCAACGTCCTGTTCGTCGAGAATTTCCTGCTCTTCAACGAGAATGTCCACGGCTGCAACCACAACACGGCCATGAAATTCGTGCAGCGGCTCCGCACCGTGGTCAATTTCGCCAAGAATACGGGTATGCTCTTCGTAGACCCCTTCGGCAACTTCAAGGTCAAGTTCGAACGAACTGACCGCGGGTATCTGACCATGGAGGAGATTATGGCCATCTACCACCACACGTTCCCCTCCCGACGGCTTGAACAGGTCCGCGACCTGTTTATCTTCAGCTGCTTCACGGCACTCTCCTATATCGACGTCTGCGAGTTGCAGCCCGATGACATCAGCACCGGCTTCGACGGCAACCTCTGGATCATCCGCAAACGGCACAAGACCAACGTAACGGCATCGATCCGTCTGCTGGATATTCCGATTGCCATCCTGAAAAAGTACAAGGGGAAGCTCCCCGACGGAAAACTACTGCCTGTAATCAGCAACCAGCGGGTGAATGACTACCTGAAGGAGATTGCCGCCATGTGCGGAATAAACAAGCGACTGACCTTCCATATGGCAAGGCACAGCTGCGCAACCTCGGTGCTGCTGGCCAACGACGTACCCATCGAAACCGTCTCGAAGATTCTCGGTCATACGAATATCCGCACCACGCAGATCTACGCCAGGATAACAGATCGAAAAGTCAGCAAGGACATGGATTTGCTGGCCCAAAAACTCAATCACGTCGGCATACGAAAACACCGCACGACAAGCGTTATATAATATAAACACTGCAACATAAGTATGGAGGCATACGAGATAAAATTCGGTTCAATTGTCATCGACGCAGAAAACAATCGTGTGACGGTTCACCTCTCACCGGATGGAACCGTCTGGATGACCGAAACGGAGATTGCCCGGCTTTTCGGGGCTTTCCCCGTGGCCATCAGAAGCAATATCCGGGCAATTTACAAAGATAAACGGATGAATGAATACCGCACGCATCAAATTACCGGACGCGGCGATCTCTACAATCTGGAGATGATTGCCGCCCTGTCGTTCCGGGTGCGCACCATGGAATCCGAAGCCTTCCGGAAATGGTTGCTTTACCGTCCGCAACATAAAATGGTCGTCATGCAAGTCGACGCAGACGATCGACAAAAGGTAAGTTAACTCCTCACACTACCGTTAAGATTAAGAGCAACCCCACTACGAGGTTGCTCTTATTTTTTCGAAAAGACAATTATAGGTGTCCTCATTATACCGGAATGCTGAGGGTGCATTCCGCAGTGATTAAAGAATAATCACCTCTACCTGCGTTCGCATTTTTCGTTATCCTTTTCCTATAACCTTCTCCTCCTTCACGACCACCTCCCCGGATCGGATGGAAGGCATCCCGGTTCAGCAGCGAAGGTATCTTCGGGCTTCACGCCCGCTCAAGATCAGGCCCCTCGGGGGTTTTGCGCAAAATCTTCCTCTTTCCCTGCGGGCGAGCGTATTTGGCGCAAAAATCTTGCTCGGGCTAAGCCCGGCCTTGCAAAGCTCCTGAACCAAGATACCATCCATACCGGCTCCGCTACGGCATAAAAAAAAAGTCGAAGGTTATGAAAAGCACAACGAAAAACAACAGGAACCAGAAAACCTCCAACCTTCCACTCAGCATCGGTTCGGGGGTACGGGCGGCGGCAAAAGTCGGGGCGGCAATCCTCGGCTTCCACCTCTTCGGAAGTAGCTTTCTTTGGGTCGTTTTGGCCCTTCTCTTCTGCTCTAACCTCCTGCGGGGTATCTTCTCCTGCCTGCTCTCCTTCGTCGTGCTGATCGGCCTCTTTTCCTTCCTCTTCACGCTCATCTGCTAACATCTAAACACACAACACTATGTCCAAGTATTATTCCCTGCTCGGAGGTACGACCACCGACACCGAAATCCAAGTCGCCCAAGAGAATCAAATCGTTATCGGCTTCGGCCCTTACATGTCGCAGGATCGCTATGTCATCTGCCGGGTCGAACACACGGCTAACGGATACCTCTACCACCTTGTAAACCTCGACACGAAGGAAATCCGCCGCACGGACATCCTCGAACCCTTATCCAAGAAGTACGGAATCGGCCTCTACTTCGACGACGTGAGCCACGAACAGATGGACGCAATGGAGGTCGCCGCCCTCGCCTGCGAGGCCCAAGAGAAGGCTCGCATCAAGGCCAAGAAAGCCGAGGCCGAACGCAAACGAGCCGACGAGCAGGCCGCCATCGGGCGCAAGCGCCTTGCGGAAATCCTGCCCCACGACGCGAAGGCCATAATCGTCGCCCGACTGAGGGAGGACGAGAGCGACCCTATGACCGACTACTTCTCCAGCCGAACCGTGCGCACCGTAATTTTGGGCTTCTCCCGCCACACCCGCGACCTCTTCTCCGAGATGCGCAGGTATGCCGCCAACATGCCCGAAACGGCCTACTTGAGTGAACCCAACGAGGAGTACGAACACCGCGAGAAATACTCGATGGGCGGCGGCTACTACCTCGGAGAGAGCCGTTACAGCGGGTGGATCATTCAGAAAGTCCCCGTTGGCGACCGCGAGCGCACGATCCGGGAGTTTGGCTATACGGCAGGCGACGAGGCGAACATCCGCCTCAAAGCACCCGCAGAGGAAGCCCCGGCCGAGGTCGGGCCGATCGCCGTCAAGGGTGAGTTTCAGATCGTCGACTACTCCGAAAAGGCCATTGCCCTCTTCGGTGATACCCGCCCGATCAAGGATGCGCTCGCCGCGCTCGGAGGCCGCTTCAACAGCCGTCTCTCGCATGAAGGCGAGAAGCGTGCCGGGTGGATCTTCCCCAAGACCCGAAGCGAACAAGTGAAAGCCTTGATCGGGGCATAAGCAACGGACAACGGGGCGGGCCTCTCCGCCCCGACTATCAACCCTCAAACACCACACAGACATGGAGAACAGCACCCAAACAGCCGTAAACGAGTTGGTCAGACTGCTCGGCGGCACGACATGGACGCGCACGACATCGAGTTGTACGGGCAAATGGTCAGGGACGACCGATTACGGAATCCTCATCGACGGACACATCCACCTGTTCGTATCGAACGGCATGGCCGGATTCGAGCCCCGTGTACGCGAATGGATCGCCTCGTTCAAGACCTTCCAAGTCAAGAAGGATTACTACCTCGAACTGCTCCGCGTGCAGGCCCGGCGCGACAACGCCACGGCAATCTCCGAGGGGCTCTACCCGGTTCACGTCCTCGACATCGGCATCGTCTCGCCCGAGGCTTCCGACGGGTTCTATTACTTCTATCCCTATGTACTGATCGAGGTAAACGGCCTCCACTATAAGCATCTGACCTCCAATTTCGGGTGCGCCATCTTCCGCGACTTCCTCGCCGAGTGGATCAAAGCCCGCAATGCGAAGACCACAACCACGGCGGGAGGCGTCGACAACCCCGACTTCATCTTCTGCAACGTGCGCTTCGATTCCCGAAACGGCATGTACCGCATCCAATAACATCAACCCAACACCCGAACGAACATGGCACAGCACACAGCTACCGACTATTTCAAGCGCACCATCCAGCACTATCTGGAAGGCCGCGCGCAGGAGGACGAACTCTTCCGTCCGCGATACGAGAACCCGAAGAAGAACATCGACGAATGTTGCGACTACATCCTCGACAGCGTCTACAAAAGCGGCCGAAACGGATTCGCCGACGACGAGATCTATGCCCTTGTCCTGCAGCCTTTACCCACGTTGTCGAGCCGATAGGCCGCCGCACAAGCAAAGGCGAGACCACCTGCCTCGACTGCGGAGAGGTATTCCACAACACCACCTCCCGGAAACGGTGCACCTGCCCGCACTGCGGAGCGAAACTCCGGATCGAGCAGACCCGCAAACTCAGATTCGAGCAACACGCCTATGCGGCCTTTATCACCGCCTGCGACGGTCTGCAAGTCATCCGTATATTCATGGTGGACTATTACGCCAAAATCGGGCAGGAGGAGCTACTACGCCTCTATCTGCAACGGGACGGCAGGAACTTCGAGCACTATTGGCCCTCGATCCGCATCGCCGCGCGCAACGCCTACACCGTCAAGGATGCCTCCCTTTGGTGCGACTACCTCGACATGCTCCGGGAGTTGGGCAAGGATCTCCACAGCCCCAAATACGTCTGTCCGGCCAATCTGCGCGAGGAACACGACTGCTACATGGTCAAACGAAATCGCCTGCGCGCTGAAAGGAGAAAGGCCGAGCAGGAGGCCTTCATCCTCAAATGCGAAGAGGCTTATCAGCAGGCAAAGGCCCGTTTCTTCGGGCTGACATTCCACGACGGGAAGATCCGCATCCATGTCTTGGAGAGCGTCCGGGAGTTCTTTGACGAGGGTGAGGCCATGCACCACTGCGTGTACTCGAACGGCTACTACCGCAAGGACGATTCGCTGATCCTCTCGGCGACCATCGACGGCAAGCGCATCGAGACGGTTGAAGTGTCGCTCTCCCAACTCGCCGTCGTACAAAGCCGTGGGGTCTGCAACAAAAACACCAGTTATCATGCGCGGATCATCGACCTCGTGAACCGCAACATGTCTCTCATTCAGCAACGCATCGCCGCATAACCTCACAGCCATGAAAATCAACTATTGCCCAAGTAGCCGCACCTTTACACTCAGCGGCCTCTCCGTCCAGCAACTCGCCGTGATGTTCGCCGTATTGAGAACCGCCGACCATCGCTGCTTCACGGCACGCAGCGATAACGGCTGCTGGTACAGCGATAACGACTTCGTTCTCTCGCTTACCGACCAGGAGCGCGCCGACCTCGCATCAATCGCATCCCGACTTGAAACATACAGACCGCAATGAACGCCACGCAAGAGTTACGGCAGAACGGCAAGGCCCTCCTTCGCTCCGAGGACGGCATCAGCCTCCGGATGATCTTCAACAACCTCAAAGGACGCAATTTCGACAGCCCCGCGGAACATCGCGACTACCTCCTATACGTCGCATTTGCTCAAATGCACTTCCAGCCCGGCGTGGTCGAGTTCGTCGAACGGGGCAAGATCCTCGACAAAGCATTCATCCACCCCCCCTTGTAAAACCGGGGCGGCGTAGGCCGCCCGTAAATCCCCTCCAACCATGAAAATCAACTATCACGGCACGGACACCCCGTCGCCCGAAGCCATTGTCAAAGTCCGCGATGCGCTCTTTCTGCTCGACGGGATGAACGGGTTTCGCACCCCCTTCGAGACGTGGCGCAACTGCGAAGCGCAGATCACCTTCGGGGATGATGCCGCCACAACGAGCATCGAGATCGCCCCGCCCGCGACGGCATTGGTTCGCCGCCGCGGAAATTGGAGGAACAGCCGCGCCATATACCGTGACGGTCTGTTCCGGGCCAACATCACCAATACGGAAGTCGAACTTATATAAACCAACGCTTTATGAAAACCACGGAAGTAAATGAAAGTCTGATTGGAAAACGGTGCGAGTGCATCAGTTTCGGATCGCGGGTCACGGGCCGGATTATATCTATTGAAGAGGACGACTATTGCGTCCGCGTGAACATCCGCCTCGACACGCCCCAACGTTGGGGCGCCGATCTCTACACCGAAGAGTGTAACTGGGCACGCAAGTGCGACGAGTTCGGGTCGTTCAGATACCTGCGGATTTTGCCCGAACCAAAAGAACCTAATTATCAGACGGTTGGCGGACTGAAGCCCTTCTCCATCGACGAAATCCGCTGCATTCATCACCTAGCCATTCAGGCCGGAGCCATTTTCGGTCGATCAGTCAGTAGGAAAAACCATTCCCGGCCGTTGATCCATACGACCCACACCTTGTCGCGGTAAGCATGAACGCTGCAATCCATTCTTGATCCGGGCCTCCACGCCGTGAACTGCCGGACTGACCTCACAGCACGTAATCGGCTTGCTGCATTCGATTCGGACCGGAGCTTCTCCAGCAAGCGAAAAGTAGACATAGCAGATGTCCTTGTAGGCCTCCACAGGAAGCCCCCTGCCGACGGTCACCCAACAGCGGTCAGTGATCGTATGGTATTCAGACTGTGTTACCAGTGTGAGGCGGGATCGTTCAACATCACGCATCGGCATCGAGCAACTATAGCGTGGGCATCAGACATCCAATATATCCGACTCTTCGCATCCTTGTAGAGTTTTTCGGTCTGCGGGCACACCTTGGTAAGCAACGTCTTCAGATCCGTATCATCCTCCGCCTGCATTTCCTCCTCGGGGTTCTCTGCTCCGATCCACACGACCTTATCGCCTTCGTGAATCCGGTCGATCAGATCGCAGACGGCCAGATAGTTCATATCCTTGCCGTCCCACACGATCATCTTCGCGTAGTAGTTGGTCTTGTAACGGATATATCCTTCGGGGAAGATTCCGGGAGGCCAGCCGTATCGTAATGGCCTGCGAGACGTCGTATTGGTTGGCGATGAAGTTGTAGTCGTGTGCCACGATGTAGCTCCGCTCTCCAATATATTAAAATATATTAAATATAGTGCACCATAGAGGCGAGAATCGAGGTAAAGGCATCGAGTATGTAGCTGAATTCAAGTGTCGAGGCATCGAAGTCCGGGTTCTGTTCCCGGACGAAGGCTTCGGCAAGAGTCCGAAACTCTTCTCAGCGCGAAATTGGGAACAACACCTCTCCGGCGAACGGCTTCATCTCCTTTGGGGCCGGAACGGAATTGGCCTGCGAAAGATTGATGGCTACGGGCTTCCGTCCTTCAGGATTTAACCGCAGTTCGGAGATTCCCGGCAACGGCGAGGAATCGATGTAATCCACCACCTCGACCGTCGCCGAAGCCGACTTGAGCCCCGTTGCCGAAGCCGTAATGGTCACCGTGCCGGTCTCTCCGGTCACCCGGATCAGGTTGATCACCGGAGCGTCGATATACATCGTACCCTCGTACTCCTCGAGCTTGTTCCGATCGCTGATGTAGACATCGGGGCCGACGAGTGTCGCAGGACCTTCAACGTGGGACTTCAACGTATGTTGGCTCCATAGACATGCACACAGTCCTTGTCGACAATGTCCACCTTGAACTCGACGATGTTGTCGGACGTGGACATCATCCGGTCTGCCGAAACCCGGATCGCCAGCGCCACAGGCTCCCCGGCCATCACGACACGGTCTTTCACCAACGTACCGTTGCGATGCGTTGTCACAGCCTCGATGACACCCCATTCGATCGGCACATCCGGAAATTCCACACAGAAATCATCGTCCACATTTGGGCGCTTCTACTTGATATTGCAATCGTTACCGCACAGTTCATCCTTCGCTCTATTCAAATCCACGATGACCAAGAAGTATCTGTTGGGAATCTTGTGCAACGACTACAACCGCAATGCATCCCGGTACGGTCCACGATAGGGTCGTTCCCCAATCCGGTGGTTCTGCAAATATTCGGATGGCGGCTTCATCATGTGGAAACCATGTATTCGTGGAAAAACCGTTCTTGGACGATTGAGACACAAGCTACAGCCATCGAAGAAGAGATACGACAGAACTCAGATATCAAGGAAAACGAATTAAAAGAGCCACAAGCAAAAGAGTTGTTGTCTATTGCCCCAATACTTCGGTTAAATCGATTCCTTGTGAGCTGTTTTTAGTCCCGGATTCTTCCGAGCCCGTCGAAACAGGGCCCGACGCACAGATACGTCCTTATTAGATTGCAGAGTTGGAATAAACGTCGGTAACATCGGATGATTTTACACAAAGTTATTATAACTCACATGTGATGGATAAATACGGGCTGTTATAAAAAAGCCCCTATCAGTCGAGCGTTGGATTGTAAACGAGTACTGAAATCCTTTGCTATCACTCGTATTTGCGGCTCATATAGATTATCTTTTGAAACAAATAAACTATCGAACTACGAGAAAAGAATCTCTCTTCTATTGGAACGAAGATCTGCATCTGGGATCAAAAAATCTTTAACTAATCTTTAGGAAAAACCACGCAAAAAAAACATTCCGGGGAAAGGTAACGTTTTTGTTTCAGACGTTTTCGGGTGTGATGCAAGGAGCGGATCGGGACGGAGTCAAGCTCGGATAACAACGGCCCGCAACCTTGAAGGTTGCGGGCCTTCTTTTTCGTAAAAGACTCCTCTACCCCATCTTCACTAGCTGTTTTTGTTCGGGTCGGAAAGGCGGATTGAAGAACACTGACGGAGCTGTTCATGGAATGGTGGTTCGTCCGTATGCGGATCAGTTTCCTCCGGAGACCACGATGAGCGCCAATCCCACAATGAACAGCACGAACATTCCAGTGAGGAGCCGATGAACCTTGGGGCCGGTACCGCTGAACTCCTTCCAGACAAATACGCCCCACAATGCTGCAATCATGGGTGCTCCCTGTCCCAATGCATAAGAGACAGCAACTCCAGCCTTCCCTGCCGCAATATAGCTGAACAATGTTCCCAGAGCCCAGATACATCCGCCCAAGATTCCGACCAGATGGGTGAAGAAACTGCCCCGGAAATAACTTCCATAAGCGACCGGCTCTCCGGAGAACGGATATTTCATCACCAGTGTATTGAATACTAAATTGCTCAGGAAAACACCGACGGAGAAGAGGACAAAGGCACTGTACGGAGTTGCCAATCCGGCTTTCGGTGCCGCGAAGTTCGTCAGATCCATAGCATCTGCCACGAACCGATAGAAAAACGACATCAAAATACCGGCCAACAGTGCCAAAATCAAACCTTTGCTTTTTGAGCGGTGATCGGTGCTGCCGTCCTGGTTGTGTTTTGAGGCAATGCCATTGCAGACGATGGCCAGAACGACGAGAAGAACACCCGCAAACAGGAATACGGGATCACCTTTCGGGGCTCCGAAGTAATTGACGATAACCCCCAGCACCAGTGCGATTCCCACACCCAGCGGGAAGGCCACGGCCATGCCAGCCAGAGACACGGATGCCGAAAGTAGGATGTTTGAGGCGTTGAAAATCACACCGCCCAGGATGGCACTGCCCATTTTCCCGGGAGCGATCTGTCCGATATCTGCCAGGAAACTGCGTCCTTCCGTTCCGATACTGCCTAGTGTAAAAGCCGCAAGGAGTGAAAAAAACAACATTCCGATCGTGTAATCCCAATAGTAAAGCTCATAGCGCCAGGTATTGGCTGCCAGTTTCTGCGTATTTCCCCAGGATCCCCAGCACAACATCGTCACAATGCAAAACACGACAGCCAGCGGATAACTTTCTACGATAAACATATCTATTCGGTTTTAATTCATTTTAGATCGATTTTCCCGCGCAAACCTCGATCAGACGGGTTGTTGCCGCCGGGATCTGCTCTTCGGAAAGGGTCAGATAACGATGACGCCCCTCAGGATCCGGAGTAAAGCGGCTGTATCCCTCCTCGGAGATGGTGATCCGCCCGGATTCGGACGTACCAAAGGGACTTTGCTCCGGTTCGATCGCATACAATACTGCCGTCAGATCCCAGGTTTCCCGGTTATATGGCATGGGTAGATAAGTCTTGTATGAAATACACAACGGAGCGGCTTCCCCTCCGAAATCCCGAAGGACGCTCTCTGCCGGATAATGAATGCGGGCCCCGACCTCCGAACCGCTTGCGATCAACGGTGTCGGCCATTCCGAGAAGAGGATCCGGGAGGCGTTCAGATCTTGCAGAATATTCCATTCCGGATTGTTGAAGGTGGCGTCATTGTAGGTGCCGCCCATCAGCGAAAGCAATTTCACCTTCCGGGCAACCAGTTCCTGCCCGGTCATTGGAGAGATCTCGTCGCCTGGCGACTGCAAAAGCCGCGCGACGTTCGTATAGGGCCCCACCGCGATGAACACCACTGAAGCATCTTCAGCCTCGGCCAGCAACCGTCGATAGAGTTTGTACCCCTCGGGGATACTGTCCGCAAATCTCCGTGCCGGCACAAGAACCGGATTTCCGGAGATGAGCGTGTCGAGCGTCCGGTCGATGTAGTTCCCGGCTTCCGGATAGGGATTGACCCCTTCATAAACATACCCCAGCGGGATGTTGGGTTCGCCATTGTAACGGCAATAGGCATCTATGTATTCTATCGAACGGGGATACATCTTTCCGATTCCGATACCCCGAAGTTCTATCTTGCCGGCCTTGTGGTAATTCAACAGCATTTGCAGGGCCAGAACATCATCGATGTCGTTTCCCGGATCCGTGTCAAAGATTACGGGAACAGGAGCCGGACGTTGCGGCTGGTCGGAACAGCCCGTCAATGCAAACGACAGGCTGATCAACAGAAACAATACGATCGATTTCATGTTTTTTCTGTTTGAGCTCTTTCCGGATGGAGAATCTTCATCCGGAAAGAGCGTTTTTAACTGTTTATTATTCTACCTGCGGCATGTCCTCTACCGCAATCATCTTGAACTCGTAATACTTGTCGCCCAAAGCTTGGTAGTTCACGAAATCCGGGCGTCCGTCCGCACCGCAGCAGTAGAACGAATAGACACCAATGCGGGTTCCATTGTCGGTCACGGTCAGACAACTGCTCATCAGATCGGGCGATGGATTGGGATGGCTGTCCCACAAGGCAAAGAAGTGTACGAAACGGACATCTCCGGTGCTGTTCACATCCATGAACCATCCATCCCACGGATCGGCGCCCATTGCCCCCGTTACCGGATCCACCGGATTGTTGGGCCAGGCCATTCCGGTCCATTGCAGGACGCTGTGTGTGGCGACATTATAGAAATTATAATACTCCAGGGTCGGAACCGGTCCATAGCCGAAATGATACCCGTTGCGGAATATTTGTTTTTCGCTTCCGTCCCAGGTTTCGACCTTATAGGGAGCCGTCGTATTCTCGACGTCGGCTGCTACGACTTTGTTCAGGTCATCCTTCAGGCAAATGACATAATCCTTGCCCTCCCGCCATTTGAAGCGGTTCCCATAATCACTCATGACGGCCGTCAACGTAAACTGGGTGGTGTAGGTTCCTTCCGCATAGGTCAGCGTATGCTTGATGAGTTTGGTACCGGGCGTTGCCACGGAATAGTCCAACTGGTCCGTGGTCGAGATCTCTTTGCCGTCGACCGTCCACGATTGGGTTCCCGTAATATTATCGTCGAGTTTGGCCGTAATACGGACCATTTCGCCGATACTGCGTTCAAAGGAGCGTTGATCGGTCGAGAAGGTAATTCCCGGATTGGTACCCTGGGATACAATGACCGTAAAGCTGTGCCGATCGGCTCCGTATCCGTTCAGGGCGGAATAGACCACCTCGAACGTTCCCGCTTCCGGGAATGAATATTCCAGACGGGCCTCTTTTCCGATGACCACATCGCCGATCCGCCATTCATGTTGGACGTTGTATCCTTGGGTAACGGTGGCTTCGAGGACGAACAGGGCTCCTGTCTTCGCCTCAAACGTGGTTTGGTCCGACGAAAGGACGGCCTTGGGCGGGATGGTGTGCCCCGGGATATCGAGATCATCTTTTTCCGAACATGCGGCCGTCGACAGCAGCAGGCAGAGAACAAACACCTTCGGGATAAACTGTTGAAACGTTTTCATAGGTTAGGTTCATTAAAAATTTCGATTCTTGACTAAAAACTCTTCTACTTCGCTCCGGTTCGGGATGGAGGGTTGCGCCCCGCGTCGCATCACGCTGAGGGCCGACGCGGCACTGGCGAAACGTAAGGTTTCGGCGGTAATTTCGGCTCCATGGGCCTCTACGGCCAATGCTCCGCAGAAAACATCTCCTGCGGCGGTCGTATCTACGGTCTCTACCCGGAATGCCGGGATGGTCAGACTCCCGGATGCCCGATACAAGTAACAGCCCTGGCGACCCAGAGTTATGACGATTTGCCGGGCCCCGGCCTGATGTAGACGTTCGGCGACTTTTTCCAGCGGATATTCATCTAGAGAGAGTCCACTGACCAACGAGGCTTCGGAGCGATTTACGACCAGGATGTCAATGGCCGACATCAGATCCGAATCGATCCGGCAGGCCGGTGCAGGGTTCAGCAAAACGGGAACGCCCCTACGTTGAGCCGCAAAGGCGGCTTCCCGAATCGTCGCATAGGGAATTTCGGCCTGCAACACCAGCATTCCAGCGCCCAAGAGAACAGATTCCCGTGATTTGAGAACCTCGGGGGTCAACGAATAATTGGCACCCGGAGCTACAGCGATGGAGTTTTCGCCGCTTTGATCGACTAGAATCAGAGCAGTTCCGGTTGCCTTATCCGGATCAGTAAAGATATGTGAGACATCGATTTCTTCCGATGCGAAATGCTCCAGCATGGCACGGCCCGAGAGGTCGTCACCCAAGGCCGCCACCAGGACGACGTCTCCTCCCAACCGGGCTGCGGCTACGGCCTGATTGGCTCCCTTGCCGCCAAAGGCCTGCATGAAACGTGCACCTCCAACGGTTTCTCCGGGCCGCGGCATCCGCTCAACGACCGAAATCAGATCCATATTGGAACTTCCGATGACAACTGTTTTCATGACTTTGTATTTTTGAGTTCGAATTCATATTCTCCCGGCCACAGCAACTGCGGTTTTTGTCCCGGCAAGCGCAATGTTGCGCGCGTATTGGGCGGAATCCGGAAGCGATACACCGTTTTCTGTCTGCCCACCCGCCATTCCGATTCGATTGTTCCGCAGATCGATCGATACGAGCCTTTCATCCACCCGATCCGGGAATCTGGGTGCGGGGCGAGGACGATATGCCGAAAGCCCGGACTGGCAGTCTCGATTCCAAGCGCATAGCGGAAGAGCCATTCGGCGACGGATCCGAACGCATAATGGCTGAACGAGTTCATGCGAGCGTTGTTCTCTCCGGACCTGCCACCGAATCCATACTCCCGAGTGTAGCTGTCCCATCGTTCCCAGATCGATGTGGCGCCGTTGAGGATCGAATAGCCCCATCCCGGATAATCGGGCTGCAGTAGCAGGCCGTAGGCCAGTTCGTCATAGCCGTACTGAGAGAGGACCATCATGACGTGTTTGGTTCCCAGGAATCCCGTAGTGAAGCGTCCTCCGTTTCGGACGATCATGTCTGCCAAACGGTCCGCAGCGGCCTGAGCCAGAGCCGTCGGATAGAGCCCGAAATAGAGAGCCAGAGCGTAAGCTGTCTGGCAGTCGTTTCCGCGTAGCGTTCCGTCGGGCGCGATATACCGCTTGGCAAAGGCGTTCCGGATACGGGCTGCCAGCGAGGCGTAATGGACCGAATCCTGACGGGCGCCGAGGGCGCCGGCCATCTGCGACATCAAATCGGCATCATACGCATAATAGGCATTGGCGATGAAGTCATCCGAGGCGGTTTTCCCTACGGCCAGCCAATCTCCGAACGTCGGAATTGGCGGTTGCAGGTCTTCCGAAGCGCTTTGCTCGTAAAACGAAAGGAAGTGTTTCATTCCGGGATACATCCGCCGCAGGATTCGACAGTCACCATAGACCTGCCAGAGTGTCCACGGGACGATGACTCCCGCGTCCATCCACCCGGGGGCATACTCCATCGCGATGGCATACGGATACGGCGCATAGCTTGGATAGGCGCCATAGCTGCGTTGAGCATCATCCAGATCGACCAGCCACTTCGAAAGAAACGATTGGACATCAGAGTGGTACGTGGAAGAGCGGGCATAGATCTGAATGTCTCCGGTCCAGCCCAGGCGTTCATCCCGTTGGGGGCAATCGGTCGGAATCTCAAAGAAATTCGCCCGTTGAGTGGTCGAGATGTTGGCCCAAAGCCGGTTCACGAGTTCATTCCCACAGGAAAACTGTCCAGCCTCCTGAAACGACGAAGTCAGGACGATTCCGGTGAGGGTCCGTTCATCCGGTTCATACCCCAGACCCGAGAGCTCTACGTACCGGAACCCATGATACGTCATGCGGGGCATCCACGACTGGGAGCCGTTGCGCAGCGTGTAGTAATCTGTAGCGCGAGCGTATCGGAGATTTTCGGTCATCAGGCTTCCGTCCGCATTAAGCATCTCTCCGTAGCGGAGTTTTACGGTTCTGCCCGCTTCTCCGTGCACCTGCAAGGCAACGGTTCCGGCAAAATTCCGTCCTAAATCGAAGATCCAGGCATCGGGGCCCGTCCGCTGAATCGACACCGGGGTCAGGCGTTCGATTTCACGTACTGGGTCGGTCGGTGCGGCCATCAATGCCCCGTCGGGATTCATCGCCACGGAGGCGGGGGCCCAGGACTTCGCCTCGAATCCCGGGGAATCCCATCCCGGTTGTTCGAGACGTGCATCATAGACCTCACCCATGAGCAGATCAGCCTGACGGATCGGGCCTTCCGCCGCCTTCCAGTCCGGTCCCGAGGCCAATGCGGTACTGCTTCCGTCAACATATTCAATCTCGATCCGGCACAACAGAGCCGGATCGACTCCATAGAATTCCCTGGATCGCTCCAGGTGTTCCAGAATCCCGAATCCGACATATCCGGCATACCATCCGTCCGCGACGATGGCACCGATCGTATTCTCTCCGTTCAACACCCTGTCAGTCAGATCGTACGTGTTGTAATAGATCCGTTTCCGGTAATCAGACCATCCCGGTGTAAAGTAGTCGGCACCGATCCGTTGTCCGTTCAGATGCAGTTCATAGACGCCTTTGGCACTAGCATATGCTACGACTCGCCGGACCGGTTTATCTATCACGAAATCGCGTCGGAAGTAACGTGCCGGCGGCAGAACAAGTCCGATGCTGTCGGCCGGAGTTTCGACCCGGTGCGTAATCCACCGGGCCGGGGCCCAGTCCTGATAGGTTTGCAGCCCCATGCTCCAGCGTGCCGGAGCGCTCCAGTCGGAGCATTCGCCGTTTCCGTCCCAGATGCAGACTTTCCAGTAACACTCCTGACGGGACTGCAGCGATCGACCCTCGTAAGGGATTCCGAAGGTTGCCCCGGAAGCGACCTTTCCCGAATCCCAGAGATCTCCTACCTCCCGGTCCAGCAGTTCTGGGGAGGAGGCTACGAGAATCCGATAGGCCTGTTGCATACTCTTCGGGCCGTTTTCCGAGGCGCGCAGCTCCCAACTCAGGCGGGGCCGACACTCGCCGATTCCTTCCGGCGCGAGTCGGGATTCGCAGCGCAGGTATTCCGGAGACAGGCTTGCGGCCTGTGCCGTCATGACGCAGAGAAACAGAAATAGATTACATCCTGAAAATATTTTTGCAATCATCTTTCCCGCTATTTGATTCTTCAGAAATTTTCGGGCTGATTAACGGAACACCGCCGAATCGGCCGCTTGCACAAGATCAATCCGGGCTTGAGCCGCATTGCGGACCGGAACACCGTCAAATTGCAGGTTTTCGATAACAATTCCGCAGATACGGTGTTTCTCATCGAGGCCTTTGATCAAGGAGGAGGGCGAGGGTCCGTTTACCGACACGTTCCGGTAGACGACACCTTCGACATCACCCACTTCCGCCTCCTGGGCCCACAGCGGATCCTTGTTGATAATGGCTTCGAAGAGCATCGGGACATAATTCCCCGGATCCTTATATACCTGGTCCCGAGCCGTCTGGAATACCGGAGCCGGAGTGTGCGGATCAATATGCAATCGGACATCCTCGTAGAGGACATCGCGGATCGGAGCTCCGTCTCCGTGCAGAATGCTCATTGCCACGAACGAGGTTCGGAGGATGTCGATGTTGCGATAGACGATCTTGCAAATGTAGGGGGCGCAGGTTTCCGCTCCGATTTCCAGGGCGTGTCCCCAGTCACACCATACGGTACAATTCTCAAAAAGCACCTCTTCAACGGGAAGATGCCCGATATCCAGCGGTTCGGGTTCTCCGAGGTTCCGTTTCATCCCCTTGACGACCAGCGCATCGTCGAACGAGCGGACGAAGCAGTTTCGGATCCGGACCCGGGTGCTGTTCACGACGTCGATTCCATCCGAATTATAACGCCACTGGCCGATGATTTTCACATTGTCGACCTCTACGGAGTCGCATCCGAAGAACGTACAGCACCACATGGAGGCATCCTGCAAAACGACATCTTCGACCCGAATGTTTTTGCATCCCGAAAATCCGACGATACTGCCCGATCCCCGTTCGTAACGGCTTTGATCGATGATACCGTGTCCGGAGATTGAGATGTCCCGGGCGTTGACGGCATAGAATCCTCCGGAGACGACGGCTCCCGGAGCCAGATAGACACGGTCCCCGCTCTCCAGCCGGACGATTCCCGCATCGTGGAATCCCGGGCCGTAGTAATGCACTCCCGGCTCCTCGGGATCCGGTGTATTCTTCAAGGCCTGGTTTGCAAAGAGATGCAAGGCGCGGCGCACGCCGTCGACTTCGACGACGACATTGCGGGGCGTCTCCATCGTGAATCGGATCCGGCGTCCGGATACGAGGGGTTCGATTCCGGCCGATTCCGGGACGACCCGGGCCTGCCGGATTTCATGATCTGCAACAATCTCCACCTGGGCCGGTCCCTGCTGTGGCATCTCCCAGATAGCAAAATAGGCGGTATCGGTCTGCTCCAGGGGACGTTGATACCCGGGCCATACCTGGTTGATCGGCACCCCCGAAACCCGGCAGTCGTAAATTTTCACACTGCGACCGTTCACCTCCAGGCGATAGGTGTCAGTTTGTCGGGTTCCGCAAGATGCCAGCAAGACGGCCAGCAAGACGGTTTCGATACAACGAATCACTTTCATAGGCTATCCGGTTTATCGAAACTCCACATTCTCGACATATTCCCCGATGGAGAGGTGGGCCGATGCGGCATCCGTGGCCTTTGAACCGTCGAGTTCAAGGTTGTCGATCTCGATGTCCTTAATGCGGTACACACTCGAATAGCCTGCAAAGTCCGAGGTCGGCACCTGATTCCCGTGGACCGTAATATTCCGATAGGTCACGTGGTCGACCGTTCCCAGGGTTTTGTCATCCAGCCAGCCGTTCGGTGCGATCGAGATACTCATCAGTCGAGGGACATAACCTCGGTTCGGATCCGTATAGGTCTGGCCGCGTTCGGTTTGGAACACGGGCTCCGGGGTATGGTCGTCGATTCCAGCGTCGATATTCTCGAACGTCACGTCGCTGATTGCGGCTTTGTTGCCATGCAGGATATCCATGAAGACATCCGACGTACGAATGACGTCAATATCACGAAATACGACATTCCGGATCGTCGGTGCATAGGTTTCCGCTCCGATAACCATTGCGCGTCCCCAGTCGCACCATAGAACGCACCGTTCAAAGGTGACATTCTCGACGTTCTGGTCTCCGATGAAGACTATTTCGGGTTCACCGTTGTTCTGCAACATGCCTTTCACGGCCAGGGCGTCGTCGAATGAACGGACGAAGCAGTCCGAAACCTGAATGTTCGAGCAGTTTGCGACATCGATTCCGTCGGCATTGTAGCGCCACTGTCCGACGATCTTGACGTTGTTGATGTTGACATCGGTACACCCAAAAAGGGAGCAGCACCACATGGGAGCATCCCGCAGCACGATGCCTTCGATCTCGATACTGCTGCAGCCCGAGAATCCCAGACCCGAACCCATTCCGCGGTCGAGCTGGCTACCGTCGATGGTTCCGCGTCCCCAAATGCGGATATCGGAAGCGTTGACGGCGTAAAAACTCCCGAATACGACTGCATCCGGAGCCAGGTAGACTCGAGCACCGGACTGCAGTTTGATGCGTCCGGGGCGATGTATACCCGGTCCGTAATAGTAGGTGACGGAACCCTCGGCCGGAATATCCGTCTGCGGTGCGCACGCGAAAAGGTGGAGCGCATGGTGGGTTCCGTTGACCTCCAGGGTAAGATTCCGGGGAGTGAGGCCTGTCAGGGTGAACGATACGTTCTGCCCGTCGACCCGTGGTTGGATTCCCTCCCAGGAGGGATTTATCTGAACCGAGGCGATGGGTTGCTTGACGGTTATGACCACCTCGGAGTTGCCCGTTTCCGGCAGATCCCACTGGGCCATATAGGCCAGTTCAGTCTGATCGATGGGGCGCTGGTACCCATCCCAGATCTGATTGAACGGAACGGCCGAAACGCGGCAGGTATATGCCCGGACCTCTTCGCCGTTCACATATACCTTGTATCCGGTTCCCTCGTAGCGGTCTTTGTCCGGGCCCGGCGTCGAATCCTTCTCGCAACCCGAACTCAGGAAGGCAAAGATCAGGAGTGCCGGTAACTTCCAAAATTTATAGCTGTTGATCGAGAACATACGCTTGCAAACTTGTTTGTTGATTATTACTGTCATTTCCTACGGAATCAATACCCCGGATTCTGTCCGTGAACGAATTCACCGGTATTCTGCTCCTGCCACTTGGGATTGAGATCGATCCATCCCTGATCCATCGGGAACAGATAGTTCTTCGACGCATCGAATTTCATGGAGTGTACGGTCTTCTCCACGTACGCACCGTTCTCATAGCTGATACCCCGCACCGGCAGGTTGAGCAGCCGTTCGGCTTCCCGCCAGCGGATTAGATCCCAATAGCGTTTACCTTCGAAGGCCAGTTCGATCCGACGTTCCGTACGCACGATGGTCCTCAATTCGTCCTGCGAGAAGGTTGTTTTGCCGTATGTCTCCTCCAGGGAGGGCAGTTCACCTCGATTGCGCACCCGGTCGATCGCCTCCAGGACGGAGGCATCGATTTCGTTCAGTTCGATTTTGGCTTCCGCGTAGCTCAGCAGGACTTCGGCATAGCGGAAAAAGAAGAAATTATATCCTTCCTGCCCGAGATTCAACGGCTCGGCAATCCCCTTGCACCGGAAATATCCCGTATAGAAGTTCGATGCAGGGTCGTACAGGTCCTGCGCCTCATATACCTTTCCGGAGAACGTACACTTGTGGTAAATGATCGATTCGTAGAAGCGTTTTTCCCGGCCTTCATAGGGGTTCTGCGGATCGAACGAAGGATCTTCGCTGATCGGGAGTCCCGATTCAGCCATGCGGTACTCTTCGACCAGATTCTGGGTTGGCTGCATGAATCCCCATCCGTTGTATGCACCGATCGGGCCGAACAGCATCGAGCGTTGCGAGATTTTGTTTCCGGGGACATGCTGATAGGCAAAAATCGACTCCTCGCAATTGTTCGCCTGCTCGGTAAAAAGAGCACCATATCCACCCTGATAAAGGTCGTATACGTTCAATTTCATCACCTCCAGATTCGTTGCGGCGGCCAGATCATAGTGTCCGGCAAAGAGTTCGCACCACCCTTTCAGGGTCAGGGCAGCTCCGCGCGTGGCGTGTCCGGCCCCCACCTCATTGGGGAGATCCAGTGCACATTCGGCCAATTCTTTCGTGATGAATTCGAACGTCTTCTCGAAGGTCGAACGCGGATAGAAGATATCATCCCCCTGCGTATTGCGATCCAGAGGTATGGTGATGATCGGAAGTCCGCCATAGGCCATCCAGGCCAGATGATAGAAATACGCCCGGAGGAAACGAGCCTCCGCCTTTCTTTTTATCAGCCACTCTTCGGGATAATTCTCCCGGTGGTCTTCGATCTGTTTGATGAAGACGTTGCATTTGCGGATATTGGCCATCATTCGCGGATAATAGAAAGGGATGCTGGGATATCCGTGTGCATAGAGGAAGCTGGTATTGTTGGGCCCGTAATCCCGGGCTATGCCGATGTTCCAACTGACACACCAGTCGTAACGGGCTACGGCATTGTCGCCGAACATTTCGAACGAGTCGTATCCGAATCCGTCAGAGTTGAGGGTCTCTTGATCCGGGAGGTTGTTGTATATGTCGCTCAAGAAAAGATCGCCACCCGAGGAGTCGGAAAATACGACTTCGGAATCCAACTGTTCCTGAGACACGACCGTCAGGAAATCCTCTCCGCAAGAAGTCGTCAGTACCGTGACGGACAGCAGTGATAAACCGATCAGGAATATATTCGTTTTCATTTGCTCCTGTATTTTCATGTTAGAATGTAATATTCAGGCCGATGCTGACGATCTTGCGCTGGGGGCTGTACCATCCGCGCGTATTGGCATCCGAACCGACCTGGCCCATTTCGGGATCATAGAACTCTTTCAGGTCGCTGATCGTCCAGAGGTTCTGCCCCGACAAATAGATTCGCAGGGACTGCAGCGGCAGTTTCGGGTACAGAGTCCGGGAGAAGGTGTATCCCAGTTCGACATTTTTCAGACGCAAATAGTTTCCGCTTCGCCGGAACCAGTCGTTGTTTCCGCGCCGGAAGTTGTTGCTGTTTCCACCGCCCGTACCATAAAGACGGGGATAGACGGCATCGGTATTCTGGGGAGTCCAATAATCCTTGGCGGCCTGGGGCGGATTCTCGCCTCCGGCGAAGGGGAATGCCAGACCTCCGTCGATAAAGGTCGTACTTTGTCCGGCCCCCTGGAAGAGCATGCTGAGATCCACCCCCCGGAAGAGGGCCTTGATCGAGAAACCGTAGATGATCTGCGGCAGTTGGGGATATCCCAGGGCGGTTTCATCGGCACCGTCGACAATACCGTCTCCGTTCAAATCGGCCCATTTGATATCACCCGGGGCGACATCGGAGAATGTGGGCTGCGGAAGATCCGGCCACAGATTTCCGTACTCGTCAAAGTCATACTCCTGATAGAGACGTTCGGCCTTCAATCCGAACGGCGTATTGAGTGGGCGTCCCGTGCGGGCACGTAGAGGATTGTCGCGGGTCAGAGGATTTTCGAAGATCTGAATGATCTTGTTGCGTGCATACGTGAAATTGAAATTGCCTTCCAGGTGCAATCCCGAGGGGAAGGAATAGTTTCCGCCGAGGGTAAACTCGATACCGCGGTTCTCCATCACGCCAGCATTCTCCTGCGCGATGCCGATGCCGTATTCGATCGGCACGACGGTCTGCGGACTTACCAGCATGTTGTTTCGTCGTTCGTAGAAATAATCCGCCTCCAGGGTCAGGCGGTTGTTCCACAGTCCGAGGTCGAGTCCGACATTCGTTTTCTGGGCCTTTTCCCAGGTAATGTTCACATTGGGTTCGAGGCTCTCGGCTACTCCCTGATAAAGATATCCGTCGAAGACGTAGGCTCCTCCGTAGACGTTCATGGCCGAGGAGTACTGGAAGGGAGCTCCGGCCAGATTTCCGGATTCGCCCCAGGATGCCCGGAGTTTCAGGTTGGTGAGCCAAGCGAGTCGGTTTTTAACGAAAGGCTCTTCGCTAATGCGCCAGCCCACGGAGACCGACGGGAAGAATCCGAATTTCTTGCCTTTGGCAAAGTAGTAGTTTCCGTCATAGCGTCCCGATGTTTCCAGCAGGTACTTGTGGTCGTACTCATAGGAGAGCCGGTAGACATATCCGATTTGAGTGGCTTTCGAGGATCCACCGCCGTTGCTCCAGTTCGAAGAGTTTGAGTTTCCCATGCTCAATTCCGGGATGTTGAGGTCAAAATTCGTTCGGGAGGCATTCATGTGCCGGGTATCAACCTGCCGGGCCTCGATAACGGCCAATGCCGACAGCGAGTGTTTTCCGGCAAAAGTGTTTGCGTAGGTCAACATTCCCTGGAAGGTGTATGCTTTCGAATCGGATTGTGATTCGGCAAGGCTGGGTTTTTCGGTAGATTCCACAGGGGTGTAGACATAGGGCAGGATATCCGTATTGATCGTATAGTAGGTCATTTCGGGTTCGTGCCAGGTTTTCTGGAACACGCTTGTCGGGTCGTAGCTGAAAACGCCCTTGATTTTCAGTCCGGGGATGAAGGGCAGTTCCTGTTCGACGGACAACTGCGTGAAGATGTTGGTATCTTCGTAGAGTCGTTCGCCGGTTTGGGTCATGCCATAGGGGTTTTTCCCGTTGGATGCGCCCATGAGTCCGTTCGTATACCAGAATGCATCGACCGGCTTGTACTGCAAGACATACGACATGATCGTCGATTCGGTTGCCTCCGGAGCCTTGATGCGTCGGAAGTTTCCGTTGAACGAGAGTTTAACCGTTGTCGTACGAGTTGCTTTCGCCTCCAAATTGAGCAACATGTTGTACTTGTTCATGTGTGACGTCTGCCACATTCCGGCCTGATGTAGATATCCGAGTCCCATGTAGTATTTCACAACATCCGTACCTCCGGAGAGTCCGACATTATGGCTCGTGATGACCGCATTTTCGTGATAAATTTCCTCCCAGGCGTTGCTATCCGGATACCGGTCGTAATCGGCATCCGGGGCTCGGCGGATGGTTTTCAGGTAACCTTCGGGATTGGGATAGGGCAACGATGCATTCGGATCCGAGTTCTGCACGGCTTCGTTCATCATCCGGGCGTAATCGTACGCATTCAGCAACTGAGGAACGACGGTTGGATTCTGGAATCCGGTATATCCGTTGTAAGTGAGTGTCGGACGAGATTTCGATCCGCTTTTCGTCGTTATCAGGATGACACCGTTGGCACCCGCCATACCATAGGGGGCAACGGCAGCCGCATCTTTCAGGATGGAGATCGATTCGATGACGTTGGCGTCGAGCATACTCAGATCGCCGCGCTGCACGCCGTCCACGATAATCAGCGGAGCGCTGTTTCCGAAGGTCGAGATACCCCGGATGTAAATTTCAGTTTTGTCCACCCCAACTTCGCCGGAACTTTGGGCCGTAATGAGCCCCGCCATCTGTCCGACCAGTGCCGAGCTGACATCGGCGACCGGTTTGGAGTAGATTTTGTCATTCTTGATCACCCCGACGGAGGCGGTCAGCGAGGTTTTTTTCTGGGAACTGTAACTGACCACGACCTCCTCGATTGCATTCGAATCGCTGTCCATCGTCACGTTGATCCGCGTGCGGTTTCCGATTGGAATCTCCTGAGTCTGCATTCCCACGAACGAGAAGACCAGTACGGCATCACGGGAGAGATTTTCCAGGCGGTATTCTCCTTTTTCGTTCGTGACAGTTCCGATGTTTTTCCCCTTGACGATCACCGTGGCGCCGATCAGGGGCCCGGAGGAATCGGCGACACGACCCGAGACCATAAGAGCCGAGGCGTGGGATTCGGATTTCCGCGTGATGACGATGTAATTGCCTTTGATCCGATAGGTCAGATTGGTTCCGGCGAGAGCGCGGTCAAGAACGTTTTCGACGGAGTCATTCTGGGCCGCAAGGTCCATTTTGAGATCGGGGAGGATCGATTCGTCATAAGCGATCCGTTGTTTGACCTGTTGTTCGATCTGTTTGAAGATCTCCGTGAGCGGAACGGATTTCAGATCGAAAGAGATTTTCCCGGTTGCGGACTGGGCTCGGATGCCCGTTGGGGAAAATAAAATAATTGCGTATAACGCAAATACAAGCAAGCATTTGCATAATAACGATTTTTTTCTCATATTCGCAATGAATTTTAATGACGCGCAAAGTTTTTAAAGTTCATTCGGGAAAGGGGCGGTCGGACGCCTCTTTCCTTTTTTTGGAAAAGCTGTTTTATACCATAGGCTGATCTTTTTTTAGCGGTTAAACGATAGGTGGTTATTTTCTGCGTCTTATGATCAGGGTATCGGCCTGCATGGAGCATTCGGCATCCAGTGCGGTTTCGATGATGTCCATCAGATTTCCGAGACGTTCGCCTTCCATCAATCGGACGGTAAAGGTGCTGTTTCCGAATTGAGCCGGATCGTACGAGACCTTCACGCCATACCATTTTTCAATTTTCCGGGCCAGGGAGACGATATCGTCATCCGCAAAGATCAACCGGTTTTCGCACCAGGCAAGCGTTACGTCCTGATTCAGTTCCCGAAAGACGGTTTTTTCCGTATCCTTGTCCAGCGCCAGCGACTGTCCCGGCGTGAGATGATATGTTTTGCCATTTCGGGTTTTGATCCGGATGCTTCCCTCGACCAGGGATGTGACGACCGATTTCTCCTCGGAGTAGGCATTGACGTTGAATTTCGTACCCGTCACCCGAACGTCGAGATAAGGCGTGGAGACCACGAACGGTTTGCCTTTGTTTTTGCACACTTCGAAATACGCCTCTCCGTCCAGTTCCAGGCGCCGGTTCCGGCAGTCGAAATCGGATCCGTACCGGATTCGGGATCCGGCGTTTAGCAGAACCCGGCTTCCGTCGGGCAGGATCAGGCGGGCTTTTTCGCCCCACGGGGCCTCGGCGGTGTAGGTCTTGACCGGATCGAAGGCTCGGATCATCAGTATGCCCGAGACAACAAGCAGGGGGATCAGCAGAACGGCAGCCATCCGGCGATAGGTTCGGAATCCCGGGGAGTTTATAATTCGATATTTCAGGCTGCGGGAGCATTCGTACGCCTGAATTTTGCGTTGCAGTGTCCCGTAATCGAGTTCCACATCCGTTCCGGGGGTCAGTTTCCACTTTGCTTCCAGCCACATTTCGACGGTGTGCTCCCTGACGGGGGTCGAAAACAGGCTTCGGAGTTCAGAAAACTCTTCATCGGACAACTCCCGTCCGGATACGAATTTGTTTAATATTTCGAATTTATTATCCATCTTTCTGCTGCTTTACGTACTAATATACGAAACAGCCGGGGTAGTTCCGTGACAGAAAGATGAAAAAATCAGATAAAAAGGAGCAATTTCAGTTTTTTGAACTCTTCCCGGAAGAAAAGCAGGGCTCGTCGGATCTGAGTATCCACCGTATTTTCGGTGATCCGGAATTGGGATGCGATCTCCTTGTAGGACAGACCGTCGATACGGCTCATCACGAAAATTTTCCGTCGATGTTCCGGCAATTGCTTTAAAGTTCGATCGAACCATTCGCCCAATTGTCGCTCTTCAATCGACTGGTCCGTTTGTTCTGCACCGGTTTCTGTTGCAAAGATCTCTTCGTTTAGGCAGACGAGACGATTGACCCGGGCGCGCAGCCGATCGATCACCAGATTGCGGGCCGTGCGGAACAGATAGGGTTCGAAGGGCAAGGACGGATTGATATTTGTCCGGTTGATCCAGATGCGCAGGAAAATTTCGTGCACCAAGTCTTGCGCATCATATTGGCAAGGCAGGGAAGACTTTACGAAATTGTACACCTTTCCGCGATATCTATAGAACAACAATTCGAAGGCCATTTGATCCCCTCGATTCAGCCTATGCAGCAAGGTTTGTTCGTTAATTTCTGGTAGCATCGGATCGACGTTGCAAAAAATTTCCGTATTCAAAGATGCAAATTTTTCCGAAAAAATTAAAATTCGGTTTGAGCTTTTTTGCAGCCGGGAGTTTTGGCATTCTTCTGAAGAGGAGAAGAAATGTACTGAGAAAAGCCTCCCGCCATTTCGACGCGCTCGTTCCGGGGAGTCGGAATCCGACCGACGGCGGGTGTGGACTCCCCTACTCCTGCGAAAACAGCAGAAAAACAGCAAACTCAACGAACGGTCGTACAGTTTGCTCCTCAGCCGCTCTCTCAACAATTCGATCAGCCTGGCCTTCTGTTTCTTGACCGTGATCTCCGCAATCTGCAACTGACGGGCGACTTCGGCATTCCGCAGTCCCTGTTCGAAACTCAGATTGAATATCATCGGGTACTTTTCCGGCAATCCTTCGATAGCTTCGTAGAGCAGGGAAAGCGTTTCCTGTTCGATTATCCGCAGTGTACGGTCATCGTCCGCATTTTCTTGCCGGACCTGGTAATTCTGTTGTGCCAGGCCCTTCCATAAGTAGCTGCAGGTTCCGTTACGGATACAAGTGTACCGGATAACCTTCCGCTACAACGGCACATGGAATCTCCCTGCGCCGGCGATATACGTAAAAGACAGCGTCCTGCACGTAGTCTTCGAACAGAAAGGGGGAACTCTTCGTCCAACAGGTGGCTCATATAGATCAGCAGTTCGGGGTACATTCGCTCATAGAACGGGCAGATATTTCTTTCCCAGAATTCCAAGAATATGTAGTCGTATCGGGTCATCGGTTAATTTTTTTGGTGGGTAAAGTTCTGAAAAACTAGATTTAGATAATTTTATACCAAAAGGAGCCAATTGCGTCTATGTGTACGTATTAACCATCAAAATCAAGAAACCACGAAAGCACAACGAATGATTCTGGGCGGCATGCTCGCCGCCGCGATGTGCGCCGCGACAGGCTGCTCGGTGGCCACACGCCTGGAGCGTCAGCGTGCCGCGGCACACCTCTCGCAACTGACGCGCGCGGAGCGTCAGGCCCAACGGCAGGACTACCGACCGCAGGTCGTGCGGCTCCAGCGCGACAGCAACACCATCTT
>NZ_NFLR01000026.1:0-31502 GCF_002161005.1 Alistipes sp. An116 | reverse complement strand
TCAACATAGGAAGATGCCTCCCTATATATTATGGGGTATTAGTACCAATTTCTCAGTGTTATCCCCCTGTTCTGGGTAGGTTGCATACGCGTTACGCACCCGTGCGCCGGTCGCCGGCAGTTGAAGCAAGCTTCAACCCCGATGCCCCTCGACTTGCATGTGTTAGGCCTGCCGCTAGCGTTCATCCTGAGCCAGGATCAAACTCTCCATTGTATAAAATATGAATGTTTCGTTAGAGTCCTGACTATTCGTTTCCTTTAAAGGAAATTGACAGATAAATACTACAATTTTGCTCTCAAAATATAACCAGTAATTCAAAGAACCACTTAAAAAATGCTTCGCATTTCAGTGCGAAACGGATTGCAAAGATAGAGACTATTTTTGAATCCTGCAAATCTTTTTCAAGATTTATTTTCGCGGCACCCGAAGGTTTCAATGCGAAAGGGACTGCAAAGTTAAGAACTGTTTTGCAAACTCGCAAGTCTTTTCAGAAAATTTTTCCAAGACACCTGCGGCACCTTGGATCGAATTCGAAAACATCCTCACGCCTCGCGCTCCCGCAAGCCTTTTTAAGAACCTCGCATCCTTTTGAAATTCAGCTACAAACCGTTTCAGGCTCCTTTATTGTAAACCCTCAACCTATTTGTAAGAACCGTTGATTTCTCAAATGCGGTTGCAAAGGTAGCGACTTTTTCGACAACTGCAAATATTTCGACCTCTTTTTTTTCAAAAAACTTGTTTTTCGACCCTTCGGACCGACTCCTACCTTTATATAAAAGGGGCTGCCTTGGCAGCCCCTGCAGGTAAAGCACCGCAGAACGATCATCCCGGATGAAGCGTCCCGGCACCATCCGTGAACAATGCGAGTCCCGGGAACGGCCGACCGTAGTGCGGTCACAACCATCCGCCGTTGCCGGCAAGACCGGCCCGCGACACAAGCGCGAACTCCCGCGACAGGGAGGTATCCCCGGCCGTGGCCCGGATGCACAGCACCGAGACGCCCGGTTTCGGACAGCGGAACGAGATCCGGCTGCCGGTGATGGCGAGCTGTTTGACGGTAAGCCCCAACTGCTCGGGGGATTCGAGCGTGGCCGACTGCAACTCGACGGCACTGCGGTCTCCGCCGAAGAAGGGAGCAAAATCGATCTCGGTCGTCTGCCCGGTCGGGACCCAGATGGCCGGAGTCCCCCGCACGGCCAGCAGCAGCTTGAGGGCATCGACACATCCGCCGCCCATCTTGCC
Source organism: Alistipes sp. An116 (assembly GCF_002161005.1). Lineage (NCBI taxonomy): Bacteria > Pseudomonadati > Bacteroidota > Bacteroidia > Bacteroidales > Rikenellaceae > Alistipes > Alistipes sp. An116. The sequence continues at coordinate 30,260 of NZ_NFLR01000026.1, read as the reverse complement.
GCGGTAGGCCGTCAGACTCGGAACGGTGATTCCCTCCTTGGTGCCGGTAAAGTAGTCGTCAATGCCGTAGACCGAACTCAACAGCATCGCCGTGAACTCCTCGACCGAATATTTGCGCCCCAACTGGGCGGCATAGGAGAGTCCCAGCGCCGCTACGCCCGAGACGTGCGGACACGCCATCGAGGTCCCCTGCATGAAGCCGTAACCATAAAACGCTTTCTCCTTGCGTTTATCCTGGAAATTCATCCCGTCGTCACAGAGGATCGTGCTCAGGACCTCTCCGTCGACGTAATATTCCCCCTGGCTTTTAGCCGTACCGTAATCGCCGCCCGGCGCCGTGATGTCGACCCAGGTTCCGTAATCCGTATAATAGGCCGGACGGAAGGCCCAGTCCATGGCCCCGACCGCAATGACCGGAGAATAGGAGGCCGGATAGGTCCTCACGTCACCGATCCGGTCGCCGTCGTTCCCCGCAGCAAAGATCACCAGTCCCCCGTCGAGCGGCGAGTTGGCATTCTGCGAACCGGCCCCCGTGATGAAGGTGTCGATCGCGGTGCGGATTATGCCGTAGTTCCGCGTCCAGTCCGAGGCGGCTTCGCTTGGCGAGGCGTCGGAGAAGTCATAGCCCCAGCTGTTCTGGGCGATGAGGGCGCCGTGAGTCCAGGCATATTCAAAGGCCTTGACAATGGGATTGTTCGAGTCGTCGCCGTCGCTGTAGCCCATGATCTGACACGACATGATCTTCACGCCGCCCCGACCGCTGCGCCCCCCGGCAATGCCGCAAACACCCCGGCTGTTGTTGTTCACCGCGGCGATGACGCCGGCTACGTGGGTGCCGTGATCGGCGTAGACCCATTGTCCATCCTCCCGGGTTGCCGTCCGCCAGTCGAGCTCAGCCTTGTTGTCCCAGAAATTGTAGCCATGTTCGTCGGGATTCGACGGATTCGACCAGATGTTGGCCTTCAGATCGGGATGGGTCGTCTGCACCGGCTCGTCGATCACCGCCACGATGATCTCCTCACTGCCCGTACAGAGGTTCCAGGCATCGACCAGATCAATGTCGGCCCCGGCCCGGGGCGTGGAAAAGTACTGATCCGCACCGTTGTTCTCGAAGTGCCACTGCCCGGACAGCAACGGATCGTTCATCAACTGCGTGGCACGGGTTTCCGCCCGCTCGGGGAGCAGCCCCGCATGCGCGGGAACGGCCGGACCGGTACACATCGGGCGGATATGGCGCGGATGGACCTCGTATTCGACCACCGAAATTCCCTCCAGCCCGGCAAAACGCTGCCCGATCTGAGCAAGATCGGCCTCCCGGTCGAACGAAATCCGATACCAACGGTTCATGCCCGTGCGATCGTAGATCGGCTCCCAGTCGGGGTTGTAATCCACGACACGCCGGAAACGGTCGGCACCGATCTCGGCCAGCAGGTTGTCGATGGACTCCACCCCCGAGCGGGTCGGCGCGGCCCCTCGCGTAGCAGCGGCTTCACCCTGAGCCCGGGCTACGGCCTGCGCCATCTCCGCAGTGAGCTGGACGGACAACACCCCCTGCAGGGCATACTCCGGAGCCGGAGATCCGACAATCCGGGCCCCGGAGGCAGACGACTGCTCCAGCGAATCCTTCGTACAGGCAACGGCTGCCAGCAGGCAGCACAGTAAAAACACGTTCCTCATGACGACTTTTAAAAAAGTAAGGTTTCAAAGGTATGTTTTTTTCGCAAAATTCAAAAAGCCGCGACGGAAAATTCCATCCAAACCCCCGAAAAAAGAGATTTTTTACTATTTTTGCCGCAAATATCTCCAAAACCATGAATCTGAAAAAAATCTCCCTGCTCGTCATACTGCTGCTCGTCGCGGACCAGGCCCTCAAGATCTGGATCAAGACCCACATGCATCTCGACGAGTCGATCGTCGTCTTTCCCGACTGGTTCCAACTCCGCTTCATCGAGAACAAGGGGGCCGCATTCGGCATGCACATCGCCTCGGGCAGCGGATTCGACTGGGGCAAACTACTCCTGGGACTGCTGCGCATCGTAATGGTGGGATTCATCGGATGGCTCATCTGCCACCTCTCGCGCAAACGGGAGACCACCCCCAAAGGGGTCATCGTAGGTCTGGCGCTGATCTTCGCCGGCGCTTTGGGCAACATTCTCGACAGCGCCTTCTACGGACTGATCTTCTCCGAGTCGACCCCCTACACCGTTGCCGAATTCGGGGGTCATTACGCCGGATTCATGATGGGCAAGGTGGTCGACATGTTCTATTTCCCGCTTTTCCAATGGAACGGCGTGCCGCGGATGCTGCGTTTTCTGGTCGACAGCAACAACTATTTCTTTGGCGCGATCTTCAATCTGGCCGATGCGTACATCTCCGTAGCGGTGATCTATCTGCTTCTGTTTCAGTACCGGTTTTTCAGCAAATAGATTTTTTTCAATTTTTTTGCCTCAAAACCGTTGCGGATTCAGAAAAAAGTATTACTTTTGCACACCGCAATTCCGGAAGACACCGGTAACAATGCCCAGGTGGCGGAATAGGTAGACGCGCACGTTTCAGGTGCGTGTGCCGCAAGGCGTGCAGGTTCGATTCCTGTCCTGGGCACTGGAAACCCCGTTGAACACAAGTTCGACGGGGTTTTTGCTTGTTGTAGCCCCCCACACACAGCCCCCGGGAGGGCCTTCCCTCGGAACTGCCGATAATCGGCCGCCTATCGTGCCCGAAAACAGCCGGAGAGGCCGCGACAGGCAGTCAGCGCCGAAGAGGCGCGAAAACCCCGCAAACAGCCACAGAATCGCGAATCTCCCCCCCCCCGCCGGTCGATCCGAACCCGACAGACAACTCGAGGATACACAACCGTGGAGACACCCCACGCCCCCGGCACACTCATCCAGCCTACCGCCCCGTCGAAGCGGACGGCCCCAAAAACCCTGCCGCCCGGAGGGACAGCACCCGCCCCGACCGGACGGGGACAACTCCCGGCAACACGCCGCAACGACCCTAAAAAAAGAGGGCCCGAACGCGGTCGAGCCCTCTCCATCAGACAATTGCTGAAGCAATCGCCGTATCGTACCGATTATTTCACGACGAAGTTTGCCGAAGTATTGCTCAGCGTGATCTTACCCTGCTGCTCGGCCGTAATGTAAATCGTGGTCAGCTGATCGCGCCCCATACCGTCAATAGACGTCAGGCTCGGACACTGCGTTACATCCAGTTCCTTCAACTGGTCACCGGAAATATAGCGTGCCGTCAGGTTGATCGATGTCACTCCGCTACCAATAATGGTCATCGACGAAATGCCGATCCGTCCGCCTTGTGACAATTGGCAGGGATTCGAGCCCAGATTAATCATCGAAAGCATCGTATCGTTGCTCGTATTTACAGTTTTCACCTGCTCCAGGCCAGAGATATCGATCGACTCCAGTTCGGAGTTGCCGTCCATGTTGCACTGGGTTACCCACGGGAAGTTCTCAACACCCTCGAACGACTTGATACCGGCTCCTGAGCAGCGGAGAATATAATAATAGTTGTCGTTCTGCTTGACCTCTTCCTCCGTATAGGGGATCACCTCGGACGAATCCTCATCGACAATCTTGATCCAGCCGTATTGGCTCAACCGCTGACGGAAGTTCTTGTCGGGGATGGTAATCATCTGTACACCCGGCGTGAGCTGACGCACCGAAAGGGTGAACTCGAACCGCTTGTCGGCATCGGCGATCACCACAGAGCCCGTTCTGGTCTCCGTGCTCTCCGAAACCTGGAAGGTCAGATGGTCGGTCGTCAAAGCCCGGGTCGAAGGCTCTTTCTCATAGGTAATCCAGTCGGGGGTCGTCACCGTGTATTCGATATTGCCCTTCACATCGACCGAGAACGACGTAGCTTCAAGCGACTCGAATTCGAAGACCGTCTCACCCACTACGTTGAGATAGTCAAGCTGGTGTTGTGAAACGGCAACCTCGACACTCAGGTCATGTCCCGAGATGGTCAGCGTGCTGACACGGTCCGAGTAATCAGTGTTCTCCGAAGCGGTAAAGGTCATCAGCAGATCACCAAACAGATCCGTGAATTCGGGAACTCCGAACCACGAATCTCCGCCGTCCGAGAACGTATAGCTCAACTCCTCCTGCGGGATATTGGTCGCCAGCTTCACCGCGAACTCACCGCCGGCCTGGAGTACCGAAACCGCAGCATCGGAATCCAGCGACAATATATAGCCCTCGCCGCAGGTCACCGTCAGACGGGCCACGGCGCTTCCCGTGAAGAGTTTGAACTCCGACTGAAGGTTTCGGTCGGTCGTGTTGGAGTCGATCGTGAAGACGATCGTGTCTCCCGACTTTCCCTCCGTAGCCGAGGGATGAGCCCAGGTCGAGGAGCCCGACATCCGCCAGTCCCCCGAACTCGTCACGACGATCTCGTCCGTACCGCCCTCGAAGTCCAGCGAGATCAGCTCCTTCGAGAGGGAGATGTTGTCGGCCGGCTGCAGGTTGTCCGAATCGCTGTCCGAGCAGCCCCAGAAACCCGACGCCATGCATACGATTGCCAATAATATCTTTTTCATTGCGATAATCCGATTTTAACGATTCTTAATTACTGGGGACGACTCAAAGCCTTGCGTTCGGTGCTCTCCTTCTCGTAATAATAGGAAACCGTGTCCAGCGTCTCGTCGTAGAGTCCCGAAGCCACACTGCGCACCATCGTCACCTGACCGCGCATCGCATAGTTGTCCGGATTGAGCGAGAAGAACATGTAGTGTCCGTATCCGGCCGCCTTCTGCTTGATGGCCGTAGCCGTCGTCCAGTCACCCTTCAGGAGATTCATCTCAATCGAGGCGCCGGCGCAGTTCTTCAGCGGCATCCCCGTCATCGGCAAAGCACCAGGGTTAATTGTGCTGTAATCGGCAACGGCCACATCGACGAAATAGCCCGGATCGATGCCGTCAACAGCCGGAAGGCTGGGCGTGATATTACCCAGATAATAGACCATGACCGTTTTCTCGGGCATTGCCTTCTTGGTCTCATAAAGCAGACGTGCGGCAGCAGCCATCGACGGACGGGTAAAGAGCGGATTACTCGTATCGGGATTGTAATTCGAGTACTCGTCGTCGAAGCAAACGCCATCCAGATCGTAGGTACGGCAGTAGGAAGCCAATTCGGCGGCAAAATCACGCGCCGCAGGATCGGAGAGCTGTGCCAGACCCGCATCGTCGTGGTTGCCCAGCACGCCCATGATCACCTTGATACCGGCATTTCGCAGCGGCTGGAGATACTTCTCGTTGTTGTCGAGCAGGAACTGAACCTCCTTGTTGCGCGAGAAGTAGACGCGGTTTCCGGCCGGATCGTAGTTGATGTTTCCGGCGAAGAGCACCACGTAGTCGAAGAAGAGCTTGCCGCTCTCCTGCAGACGGAACTCCAGGGCGTTGAGCGGGTTGGCATCGCCGAGCTCGAAGAAGACGATGTTCTTCACGGCATCAGGTCCCTTGTCGGCACTGAGGTTCATCCGGCCATCCTTGACACGATAGACCATGCGGCGCGAGCTTTCGGACAGCGTAATACCCTCGGTCTCGACCTCCACACAGAGCGGGAGCAGGTAATCCTTCTCGGGAGCGAACCCGTCGAAAGCCGTCAGTGCCACAGTCACCGATTCCGAACGCTTGTCGTCCGGAGCAAGCAACACGCGGCCCTCGCCGGCGATCTCCACAGCAGTCTCGGGGAAGAGTTCGCAACTCGTCCCGTGCTCAAGGTTGTAGGTCTCCAGGTAGTCTGTGTCGTATTTCACAACGGCATCCACACCCTTGCCTGCCTGCTGCGTCAGGGAAAAACGTACGGATGTCTCGATCCGGTCGTTCGTCAGCGTCAGCTGACGCTCCTTGTTCGAGGTATATTCGTCGGAGAGCATGCCGTCGACTCGCGACAGCCCGTCGAAACAACTCTCGTCAAACTTCTTGCTCGTTTCTATCTCTTCCGAACAGGATGCAAGCGCCAGGCCCAGGCAGCAGGCCGAGGAGAGAAGAATCCGGTTCACATATTTCATGGTATTCATAGTCGTTATCGTTTTTACGATTGGTTGTTATTCGGGGAGATTCACCGAGACCCATTCCGGTTCGGACTCGAACGTCAGATCGTGCGCATAGGACGAATAGTCCTTGCCCACGGTTCCGGCGCCGTCGTTGAGTTTCCAGTAGGCCACCAGGCCATCCGATTCGGGATCGACGCGATAGAAGTGGTTCTCCGTATTGATCTCCTCCTCGGTCAGCACGCGGTTCCAGAGGCGCAGTTCGGCGAGTTTACCCTCGAATCGGCGCTCGTCGGCGAACGAATAGCCCACCCAGAAGCAGCGCTTGAACGACGAACCCGACTCGTTGGAGTGCGGAATGGCGAAGTTGATGTTGCTGACATAGAAGGTGCCCGACTTCTTCATCTCGCCGTTGATGTAGATCTTCACCTCGCTCTGATAGGCCGAGATGCACTCGAACGTCACGGCGATATGGGTCCACGTTCCGGTCGGGATGATCAGGCTCGCATCCGTCACCTTCGAGCCTCCCATGCCGGCTACCTGCAGCTGCGCGGGGTCAATGCCCGAGTCACCCAGACGGATCAGGAACGAATCCTCGATACCCATGATCGTGGAGATGGTCTTGTCGAGCTTCGTGGGGTTGATGAGCGCCTCCATCGTGAAGGAGTACATGTTGCTCACCTCGGAGAAGCTGCCCCACTCGGGCCAAGCCCGGTTGTCGGTGAAATCGGCCACGATGTTGATAAGCGAAGCCCCGCGGAAGATGAAGTAGCAGGTATTCGAGCTGCGGAGCACGCCGCCGATACCCTCGACCGACTCGATCGTCACGGGCATGACATACTTCTGCTTGCGGTCGAGCGACAGGACGTTCTCGAACGTCACCGTAACGGGCGTACTCTGCACGCCGCCGGAGAGGATCCACGCCGTCGGCTCGTCGATGCGGCAGATGCCGTCGGGCAGAGCCACGGCCTCCGAATCATAGTAGGCCGTCTTGTAGTCCTCGACCAGGTCGGGTGCCACGCGGAAGGTCACCGAGATATCGTTCGCTTCGGGTTTTGCGATCTCGGCCATGATCTGGCGGGTATAGGTATCATCGGTGTCAACGAGCATTTCGTTGTCGGTTTTCGAGGCCGCCGAGATGAAAAGTTTGTTGTCGTAGTGCTGCCGATCGATATCCTCATGCTCGCACGCGGCGAGAGCCAGCAGGCCCGTCAGAAAGGCAACCACACGTATTTGTTTCACGTTCATGGGTTTCGTTAGTTTTTAGAGGTAGGATTCATGATGTTGACAGCCTTCCGGATGTTCGGGTAGACCAGATTCAGGTCATAATAGTCGTTCCAGGCGCGGGAGATCGCCAGACCGCAGATCTCGTATTCGAACGGAACGGTTACCCAGGCAGCGGCGCCGACCATGGCCGAGAGCGGATCGCCGGCCTCGTCGGTCTGGGAGAAGAATCCCTTCTCGTCCGCGCCGTCGATGGCGGGAGCCGTCACGCCGATCATCAGGCGGTCGGTCGGAAGTCCCACGGCGCTGCTCGAGCGGAGCACCTCGATCGAGAGCTCCTCGCCGCTGGTGGCCGACTCGGCCAGGATGATGACGTAGGAGAACTCCGCCAGCCAGGAGGTGTCGGGGAGGTTGCAGGGGGCGCCGCGGAAGAAGAGGAGCTTCTCCTCGTGAGTGGCATGCCACTCCGTCAGGGCCGTAAAGATCTGTGCCAGACAGGCGGTCAGCTCCTCGGTCTGCTCGGCCGAGAGGCTCGAGAGCACGGGACCGTCGTAGGTGAAGGTCACGCCGTCGAAACCGTAACGGTCGCAGCAAGCGATCAGCGACTGGATGCGCTCGGCGCAGTAGTTCTCAAACGTGATCGAAGGCTCCTCGGGGGCCACTTCGCCCTCACCGCCCTCTTCGCCGCTGCCCGTTCCGTCGCCGGCCTCACCGGTCTCATCGCCGGTCGTCTCGCCGGGAGTCGTCTCTTCGGGAGTCTCCTCGGGCTGCTGGGCGGCAACCAGAGCCTCCCACTCGGCCTCGAAGCGCGAATAATCGATATCGTAAACCACACGGGTACCCTTCTCACGAACCTCCTTCATCTCGTCGGCATAGACGGCGGCCAGATTCTCGGGATTGGTCATGCAGATGAAGTCCACGCTGTCGGGATAGGAGGTCAGGCGCTGGTTCTGCGACACGGGAGCCAGTCCCGCACGGTTCTCCATCATGACGAATGTCAACTTGTGCTCACTCGCCTTGTAGGCGCGCAACGCCTCGACGTACTGCTCATACAGGGCGGGGTTCTGCGCCTCGAGCGACGGACGGCGAATATCCACGCTCTCCGAATCCGTCCAGTCGCTGCATGCCCCCGACAACAAGGCGGCAGCTGCAACGGCCGGCAGAAAATAGATCTTGATATTGCGTTTCATAATGCAAACTTTCGATGTTGAACGAATCAGTTAATGGCCGGGTTGCAATCCCACCACATGCGCGTAGCCATGTTATCTGCCCCCTTGAGCAGCTCGTTGATAGCCTGCTGGTAGTTGTCGGCGTTTGCCGTACGCTCGTCGGCCGGATAGGGCATGCGTCGGGCGCCGAGCTTCGAGTCGACAATACCGTTGCTCTTGTTACCGGCCTCGGTTGCGGGAATCAGGTGCGGATAACCCGTACGGCGGTAGTCAACCCACGATTCGTTACCCAGCAGCCAGTTTGCAATCCACTTCTGGATGATGATCTGCTCCTGCATCTGAGCGGCCGAACCGCCCTGCCAGGCCACGGGCATGGTCGAAAGCGTCGTCGAATAGGTGTCCTTGCCGCTGTTGGGATCGACGTAGAGGATCTGCGAAACCGAACCCTGGGCCACATACTCCTCGTAGCCCGATACGCCCCACTGCTCGAACGAGAGGCGGATACCCTCCTTGTAGAAGGACTCGGCGCTGCCCGGACCCATGTTGAAACCGAAGACACCGGCAGCCTCGGCCTTGAGGAATGCCACCTCGGCGGCGTTCATCCAGCAGAGGGGCGAGGACGAGGTGAGCTTCACGCCCGAATACTTGTGTCCGATCGAGGTAAGGTCGGGGATCTCGATACCGCGGCGCATGCCGACATAGGTCTGTCCGGGCCACTCCGACTCAACGAAGTAGGCGGCACGGCGCGGATCGTTGTAGGCGTTCATGTAGCAGATGATGTCGGCCGCAGCATGCGAGTCGCCGCCGGTCTGGCAGGCGGTGTGGTCGACATGGGTGGGCTTGTTGTAGTTCACGGCCACGAAGAGCGGGTTGCCGTCGGCACCGAATACCGTCATGCAGGCGTTGTCGTCGTTCGAGGACATGACGCCGACCTCGTGGGCAACGGCGCTCTCGGCCATCTCGCGGGCCTTCGTCGGGTTTGCATAGACGATGTGCATGGCCAGACGCAGCTTCAGCGAGTTGGCGAAGCGGCACCACTTCTCGACACTGCCGCCGTAGATGTTGTCGGCCGAAGCGGCGATCATCGAGGTACGGTGGGCCGTCAGTACGGCGATGGCCGCGTCGAGCTCTTCGAAGAACTTGTCATAGACGGCCTCCTGCGAGTCGTAGGGGACCTGAACCTGGCCGTCGACACCGATCTGCGAATAGGGAATCGGGCCGTAGGTATCGGTCACGCGGTGCATGGCGGTCACCTTGATGACGTCGGCAATGGCCAGCACGACCGGATCATCGGTCTGGAGCTTGAGCTCGCGCAGGTTCGAGTAGAGGGTCGGGATCACGCGGTCGCTGGCCATGAAGACGCGCGTCCAGTCATCCGTAGCGTTGTAGTTGGAGATGGTATTGCGGAGCTCGGGGTTCGAGTCGGCGAAATAGCCGCCCTGGGTGCCGCCCAACAGACAGTCGGTGAACTGGGCCGTGTTGACGTCGGTCGAGATCACGGCGCTCATCATACCGGTCAGCGTCGCACCCAGCATGTAACCGTCGGCCTGCATCTGATCCTTGTTCGGCTGGAAGGGGTTGCTGTTGAACTCCAGGTAGTTTGCCGTACAGGCGCTACCGGCGAGCAGTACCGAAAGAAGGAGCGGTTTCCATATGTTTTTCATAGCGATTCAGTTTAGAATTTGAGTCTGAGGTTGAAGCCGATGTTACGCAGCGAGGGCATCATGAAGTAGTCGATACCCTGGTAGAAGTTTCCCGTCGTAGCGATCGACTCGGGATCGAACGGGGCCTTGTTGTAGATCATCCAGAGGTTGCGGCCGACGAGCGAAAGGGTGATTTCGCACAGATTTCCCAGCGCCTTGCGGGGGATTGTGTAGCCGATCGAAGCCTCCTGCAGGCGGACGTTCGTAGCCGAGTAGGTGTAGTACTGCGGCACGGTGTTACCGCCGCTGACGGTCGAATACCACTTGTTGGCATCGACCACGTCGCCGCCGTTGATCACCACGCCGCCCGCGTCACGCGCAGCGGCCGAGGCCTCCGACACGCCGTAGTAGTCGAGCATGGCCTGCGTACGCGAGAAGACCACGCCGCCCAGACGGGCCGAAAGGGCGAATCCGAAGTTGAAGTTGCCCCAACGGAAGTCGTTTCGCCAGGCCATGTTGGCATCCGGCAGCACCGAACCGAGCTTGATATAGTCGTCGACGTTCGAGATGGCCTCGGTCATGACGTTTCCGTTCTCATCCTTGTAGATGGCGCCGTTGGCGTCGTACTTCATGTCGCGGAGCGAGTAGAGGTCGCCGAGCGTGCCGCCCTCCTTGAGGATGAAGTGCGCCTCGCCCAGACCCTTCATGTCGAGCAGGTCGACCGAGAAGCGCTGTCCGGTCTCGGGGTTGACGATGTTGTTTGCCAGCGAGAGGATCTCGTTGTGGTTGGTCGAGAGTGTGTAGTTCGAATTCCACGAGAAGCGGCCCCAGGTATTGCTGTAACCGAGAGCGACCTCGAAACCGCGGTTGAGCACCTTACCCGACTGGATGGTGAGCACGGAGGAACCCGAACCGGTCGAGATCGTCGTATCGAAGGTCTGGTCCTGGGTCTTGGTGTTGTAATAGGTGAAGTCGAGGTTGAAGTGCTTGAGGAACCGCATCGTAAGGCCGACCTCGAAGGACTTCGTCCGCTCGGGCTTGAGGTTGTAGATCGGGTACTTGGTATTGGTGTTCCAGGTCAGACCGCTCTCGTTCCACTCGTAGAGGGGATTAGCGATGAAGCGCTCGAAGGCGACACCGACCGAGGCATACGAACCGCGGATCTTGACATAGGAGAGATCCTCGGGCATGTTGGGGATGATCTGCGACAGCACGACCGACGCACCGACCGACGGATAGAAGAACGAGGTCTTCTCGGAGTGGGGGCCGGCCAGCTGCGAGGGCCAGTCGTTACGTCCGGTCAGCGTCAGGAAGTAGGTGTTCTTGTATCCGACCTCGGCCGAGAAGAAGACCGACTGGGTCTGCTCGCGCCAACCCTCCTGCAGACGCTTCGTCTTCGAGGAGTTGCTCAGGTTCTGGATGTTGAAGACGTTGGCCAGACCGGGTTGTTCACCCTCGAAGGCATCGGAACCGTCGGCGATCGGGCCGCGGACCTTCATGGCGTTGTAGCGCATGTCCGAGATCGAGGCACCGGCGTTGGCCTGGAGCGACCAGTCCTCGCCGAAGGTCTTGTTGATGTTGACGAGCACGTCGCCGTAGACCTGCTTGTCGGTCATCTTCGTGATGCCGTACATACCGCGGTCCGAATACTCGGAGAGCTGCTCGTAGGTCGAGGCGTACATCTTCTCGGTGTAATCCGTGTGGGAGTTGTCGACGCTGATGCGGCCCGAGACGTTGAGCCAGTCGAGGATATCGTACGAGAGCGAGGCGTTGAGCATGTAACGGTCCTTGTCGTTCTCGCGGAGGTTTCGGTAGTTGATCCAGTAGGGGTTCTGCATCGTCAGACCGGCATCGCCCACGGGCCAGTACTGCGTATAGAGCTGACGCGAAGGATCATAACGCTCATACATCTGGATGTCGGTCCAGTCGTTTCCGCGCGGGAAGAGGTAGGCACCGACGAGCGGGTTGTTGTAGGTACCCTGGTTGGTCATGTTCCGGTCCTTCTGCATGACGTAACTGGCCCCGACGTCGAGCTTCATGCGGTCCTTGAAGAAGTAGGTCGTGTTGCGGAACGTGAAGTTGTAACGGTCGTAGCTGTTGTTGGGCACGATACCGCGCGAGTTGATCGCGGCAGCCGAAGCGTAGACCTGGTTCTTGTCGTTGCCCGTCGAGAAGGAGATGCTCTCCGTACCGGTCACACCCGTCTGGAAATAGTCGTCGGCGGGGTCGTAACCCATGTAGTTCTTGCCGTTGAGCCGATGGCCCCAGCTACGGACGATCGAACCGGCGCTCGACGAGAGGTCACCCGTGCCGTATCGGTTCTGGAACTCGGGCAGGACGAACGGCATCATCACCTCGGTATTGCTCGACACGACGATCGACGTGCGACCGGCCTTACCGCGTTTGGTCGTCACGACAATGGCACCGTTGGCGGCATCCGAACCGTACAGGGCCGCGGCGGCAGCACCGTTCAGCACCGAGATCGACTCGATGTCCTCGGGGTTGATATCGGCAATGGGGTCGGTCGTACCCTGCGAACCGAACTCCGTACCGCCATCGCGGGCCGTCGTGAACATCGGCACACCGTCGATGACGTACAGCGCGTTCGACGACTGCATGATCGACTTCTGACCACGCATCACAACCTTCGAGGCGCCGCCGACACCTGACGACGAGGCGTTGATCGTCACACCGGCGACCTTTCCCGAGAGCGAGTTGATGAAGTTGACATCCTTGTTGGCGAGAATATCCTCCGAATTGACCTGCTGGACGTTGTACGACAGGGCCTTCTCCGAGCGCTTGATACCGAGGGCCGTGACGACGACGGCATCAACCTGCTGCGACTCCTCCTGGAGCGTGAAGTCGATCTGCGTGCGGCTGCCTACGGGCGCCTCGACCGTTTGGTAGCCCAAATAGTTGATAGTTAACACCGCCGATGCCGCGGGGGGGGGAACTTGAAGCGCATAGGCACCGTTGACGTCGGTGCTCGTACCGATGGTCGTACCCTTGACGAGCACGGCGGCACCGATCACCGGCTGCCCCTTGCTGTCGCGGACGAAGCCCTGTACCGAAACCGGCTTGTTGTCGGCCGTCTTCACCGAGAGCAGGATATTCTGCCCTACAATGCTGTAAGTCAGCTGTGTACCGCGCACCAGCTGGTCGAGCACCTCCGATACGGACTTGTTCTCGGCCTGCACCGAAACGATCAGCCGGTTGGCGTCGATGCCGTCACCGAGCATGAAAAGATAGCGCGATTCGCCTTCGATTTGCGAGATAGCCTGCGTCAGGGGGACCTTGTCCAGCCGGATCGTCAGCTTGTTGTCCTGCGCGAAAAGCGTCGTAGCGAGCAGACACAGACAAGCGCAGGCAAATGCAGGCATAAAGTGGATTAGTTTCCCGATTTTGCGGAAACTTACATTTTTATTCATACATTTGTAGAGTGTTTAGGTAATAGGTTTGTTTTGTTCTCTTCCGGAGCGGAACCGTTACCGATGCCTGCGGGTGTGCAGACCCGCGGGCATTCTTTTTTTTCGGGTTCCGCCGATCATAATGACAGGATCAGCTCATGCAATACAGGGTTTAGAGGGTTCATCAATCAGGTTATTTGTTCGTTTTGTCTCTTAATGGATCGTAATCGTGTTGTTCTTCACGTCGTGTTCGAACCGGAAGTCGGAATTGTGCTGCAGCACCTGCAGGGCATGGTCGACGCCGTCCGAGATGCGGAACTTACCGCTCTTGAACCCGATCACGGGCATCGTTGCCCGCCGGATCTCGATGCGCACGTTGTAGGCCAGCTCGAACTTGCGCATCAGCTCCTCGAACGAAAGCCCCCGGATGCTGATCAGCCCTTCGGTCCAGCAGGCGGCATCCGCATCGGATATCGGGGAGACCAGCAGACGGCCGCCGCACAAACGCGCCTCGTCGTTGGGTTCGAGGATGATAGCCTGACGGGTTGTCGGATCGGTCAGCCGGAGACGCCCCTCGAAGAGCGTCGTTGCAAAGAACTCCTCATCGGCATCCGCCTCGACGTTGAACTTCGTACCCAGCACCTCGACATCCGAGGCGAACGTGCGGACCACGAAGGGGTGTTCGGCATCGTGCTCGACCTCGAACATGGCCTCACCGGAGAGTTTCACCTCGCGGCGGTGGCGACCGAAGACGGTCGGATACTCGAGCCGCGCCCCCGCGTTGAGCCAGACATGCGAACCGTCGGGCAGCGTCATCTCGATCCGCTGTCCGGCGGGGATCTCCATGGCGAGGATCTGGTTGGCGAAGCCGTCGCGCGTATATATATAGGTCGAGTAACCGACGCCCAGCAGCAGGGCGACCATGGCAGCGATCCGCATCACGCGGCGCACGAGCGGCCGCATCCCCTTCCGCGGCGCACGAGCCGTCCGGTCGTTTTCGGACGCCGCCGGACCCGCAATGCGGCGGATCCGGGCCTGCCCGGAGGCTGCGGCCCACTGCTTCAACTCGGGTCCATACATTTTCGTAGCCTCGAAGACGAATCGGATCTCGTTGAACTCGCGCACGTTTTCGGGCGAAGCGTCGAGCCAATCGGCGATTTCGCGCTTCTCCTGTTCCGAACACTCTCCTTCGAGATATTTCAATACATCGGTCGACTTCATCGTGAACACATCTTTTTGATTAACCCGTCCCTCTCTCCGAGCCGGATCCCGGAACCATCCGGGAAACTTGTTACACCCTTTTTCCCTCTGTTTTCATCTATATATTGCACGAACAACCGAGTCGGACAACAAAAAAAGCCAAATCGCGCAAATAAATATTTTTAAGAAATTCGTAAAAATTCTGACTAATTCCTAAAAGGGAGAAAAACCGTCCGGAAGCGTGTACGGCGCGGAAAAAGGCAACGGGCAACCATGTGACAACAAGAAAAAAAATTTGTATATTTGATTCCCCAAAAATGCTCCGCCATGCCGATACCGGAAAAGAGAGACTCGCACCTTCAGGATTTCATCGAGTTCTATTTTACATATCGGAGAAACTTCATCTCCATAGCCCGCTCGTACGTCGAGGAGACGGCGGTGGCCGAGGATATCGTGACCGACAGCTTCATGGCCTACTGGACCCGTCGGCACGAACTGGACCTGGACACCGATCCCCGCCGCTACGTTGTCGGCACGATCAAGAAGCAGTGTCTGGAGCACCTCCGCAGCCGCCAGATCCACCAGCGCGTGGAGAAAAAGCTGCAGGATGCCAACGACCGCCTGTTGAGCTACAACATCGGCAGCCTGGAGAGCAGCTCCACCGAACAGCTCTATGCCGACGAGGTGCTTCAGATCCTAGAAAAACAGTTGAAGGAGATGCCGGAGCTGACCCGCCAGATCTTCCTGGCAAGCCGCACCGAAGAGATGAGCTACAACGACATTGCCGAGCGGTACCGGATCCCGGCCCACAAAGTCAGATACGAGTTGCAGAAGGCCGTGAGCCTGCTGCGGGATTCCTTGAAGGATTACCTGCCGGCCTGCCTGGTGATGACCGTCATCGACCTGCTGCTCAGACACAGCGGCCGGTTCTGATCCGGCGACGGCCGGGAAGAGGAGCCCGGCTCAGCGGCGCCGCGTCTTCTTGCGCCGCACGGACCATCCGAAATGGCCCAGCGCTTCGCCCAAAGCAAAATACTCGCCGTGGGAGTAGACGATCGGCTCGGCCCGCTCAAGGCAGAAACGCCCCGTCTCGGGGTCGATATAGGCCTCATCGGCCTGCACCCCCACCACTTCGGCCAGAAACATATCGTGACTCCCGAGCGGCAGAATCTGACGCACCCGACATTCGATGTTGACCGGCGATTCGGCCACCACCGGCGCCGCCACCCGTTCCGAGGCCACGGCCGTCAATCCCATTTCGCGGAACTTGTCGTGGTCGCGCCCCGACCGCACGCCGCACCAGTCCGTCGCCCGGGCCAGCGAACGCGTCGTCAGGTTGATGACAAACTCCCCCGTGCGGCGGATAATCTCATAGGAGTGGCGCTCGGGACGCACCGATATATAACACATCGGAGGATCCGAGCAGACCGTCCCGGTCCACGCCACGGTCAACAGATTATACTCCTCGGGGGTCGCCCCGCAACTCACCAGTACGGCCGGCAGCGGATAGAGCACCGTGCCGGGTTTCCAATTCTGTTTCATCTTTCGCCGTTTTCTCGCTTTACGGACAAAGGTACGTCTTTTTTGGTATCTTTGCCGTATGCTGCTCGATGAATTTGTCCGATACCTCGAAGCCGAACGGCGATACTCGCCCCTGACGGTCCGCAACTACCGCCACGACGTATCGCAATTCCTGGCCTGGACGGGGTGTGCCGACTCCGAAGAGGAGCTGCGGCGCATCACGACCGACGACATCCGCGCCTGGATCCTCCACCGTACCGAAGCGTGCCGTCTGGGTGCCGCCTCGATGAACCGCGAGGTCTCGTCGCTGCGGAGCTTCTTCCGCTGGCTGCTCGCCCGCGGGGTCGTCGAACGCAACGTCACGCAGCCCGTCTCGTCGCTGCGCACCTCACGGCGGCTGCCGGCCTTCGTTCCCGAAAGCCGCATGGGCGGCATCGTCCGCGACTGCGAATTCCCGACCGACGACTTCCGCTGCGAGCGCAATTCGCTCATCGTCCTGATGCTCTACGCCTGCGGGCTCCGGCTGGCCGAACTGATCGGCATCAACCGCGACGACTTCGCCGACAACTACACCTCGCTGCGCGTCCGTGGCAAGGGCGACAAGGAACGCATCGTCCCCATTCTGGAATTTCTGCGCGAGAAGATTTTGCACTACATCGGGCTAATTGAGCGGCAAAATATTTGCAATTCTACGGAAAAAGCACTATTTTTAACTCACAAAGGAAAACGCATTGCCCGGATCACCGTGTACCGCATCGTGAAGGAGGAGCTCGCCCGGGGCGGCGTCCAGGGGAAAAAGAGCCCGCACGTCCTCCGACACACGTTTGCCACACACCTGCTCAACGGAGGCGCCGACATGCGCGAAATCCAGGAACTCCTGGGTCACGCCTCGCTTGAGGCCACGCAGGTCTACACTCACAACAGCATCGCACGGCTCCGGGAGGCCTACGCGAAAGCCCATCCTCGCGAAAAGGATGGCAAGTGTTAACTCTCTAAACTGTAAGGTTATGAACGTACAGATTCAATCCGTGAAATTCGATGCCGACAAACGGCTCATCGATTTCGTGAATGCCAAAATGGCAAAGCTGGACCGCTTTGCGGATCGCTCAACCGGCGCCGACGTTATTCTCAAACTCGATAAGGACCACGAAAAGGGAAACAAGATAGCAACCATCACGCTCCACATGCCGGGCGAAGATCTGGTGGCCTGCCACCAGTCGAAGGCCTTCGAGGAGTCGGTTGATGAGGCCATCGACGCCCTGAAGCGGCAGATCGACAAATTCAAGTCAAAACAGGATAACAAATAGAACTCCCACCAACCTAACTAATCCTTAACTAACCAATGCCGCGACGGCCGCCCGAAAAGGCGGTCGTCGCATTTTTTGGAGGAGGGGGGGGGAAGGAGGGGGAGGCAAGAAGGAGGCTGAGCCAAGGAGAGCTGCACCCGGGCTACAACCGACGACGGACTACCGGCGAACTACCGGCAGACATCCGGCAAGTCCGTCGGCAGACCGTCGCCCTTTCGTCCGTCCCCCCCCCTATCGTCCAGCTGGCCTAACGTCCGGCAGCGCCTGCTCTTCCCGCCGCCATCATGCCGTTCCTGCTGCCATCATGTCGTTCCCGCCTCCGCCGTTCCGCCGTTCCGCAATTCCCGCGAATACTGCAACCCACAGCTCCCTCTCCCCGGCATCCTCCGCTCCCGCCCGCACCCACACCCACACCCACCAGAAACAAAAAAAGCGACCTTCGCAGGTCGCTTTTTGGTAGTGGATAGGGGATTCGAACCCCTATGTCATGCGTGAGAGGCATGTATCCTAACCCTTAGATGAATCCACCTTGTTGAGTTTCGTGGTGCAAAGATAGCGCCTTCTTTTGAATCTCCAAAATTTTCGGACACTTTCTACGATTTTTTTTCACTTTTCTTGGAAATGGGCCCTTTTTACCTAACTTAGCCCACGGAACAAACCTCATTCGCTATGAAAAACCGACTTGTCCTGCTGCTTGGTTCCTGTCTGTTGCTCGGAGCCTGCACGAAACACCCCGTCCTGCCCAAGTTCGAGACTTGCGCCATCGACACCCTGCTGCAGGGTGACGGAAACTCCTGCCGGGTCGAATATCGCTTCGCCTCGATCAGCAACACAGGGAAATCCTCCGCCCTGGAGACCATTGAACAGGCCAACCTCGGCTATTTCTTCCAGCTCGAGGCCTTCACGGGAACCCTCGGGCAGGCCGTTCAGACCTCGCTGACCGATATCCAGACCAATTACCTGCCCGTCGGCATGGGTCCCTCGGGCCGTGAATACGAAGTGTCGGTCGAGTCCGAAGGCTCGGTCATCGATTCGCTGATCGGGTATGTCATCACCCGGGCCGGCTACACAGGCGGCGCTCACGGCATGTACGGAACCGAATGCCACACCTACTCCCTGCGCGACGGATTTGAACTTTCGCTGGCCGACCTCTTCTCCGAAGCGGCCCTGCAGCGGCTCGACGAGGTGATCCGCGAAAAGATCGCCGCACAATACCATGCATCGACCGACGACGAACTGTCCGAGGCCGGGTTCTTCCCCGAATACATCGCTCCGACGGAGAACTTCCTGATCTCGGAATCGGGCATCACCTTCTACTACAACCCCTACGATATCGGATGTTATGCGCTGGGAGCCGTCGAGGTGACATTGACACCCGAGGAGCTGGCACAACTGTGCGCCGAATAGCTCCGATTCGCTCAAACAATACGCCCGGACGGCTCTCTTTCCGACAACCGTCCGGGCGTATTGCATCCCCGTCTCCCCTCCCCCGAAAAAGGCGGCCGGCACGCGCATCCACACTGGAAATCGGGGTCAAACGACACAGCCCGGCGCAACGATGACGCCCACCCGGAAGAAACCTCCATAAACGAAAAAAAGGTCCGAGTCTCACGACGGGGAACCTTTTTTTTGGCGGGGAACCACCCCCTCCAAAATGAGGTTTAATCGGAGGTATTCGACGCCTCGGACGAGCACCGTCCTCGGGTCTTAGTGGCGGACAATCCGTCACAACCTGCCGATTTCCTCAACCAACCTAAAACTACTAACCTAAATGAACCTTAAAACTTCACTGCAAAGATAAGGGCGATTTTTGATTTATGCAAATATTTTACGAATATATTAAATATATTTAACAATTTGGTAACATTGGTAAACCAATCCCAATTCCCACGAAGAACATACAGAACAGGCAAAATGCAGATATACTGCTATTTACAAATATGCGAGGGAAGTATTCACAAAGAGGGCTACCCGAAAGACTGCAACGGAAGGATGTCGGTAGAAACTCCACCACTGCGGCCCGGAGAGCCTTCTTTGAATGAAAAGAGAGCGGACTGTGAGGATGCAATTACATCTGCGACCAGACATTGATCACAGCACACGGGGCACAAGCGACAGGGGGGGGGAAGAGGCGGTCCGTAAAACAGGCTGCCATGATACCCTATCGGAGAAAGAGCCACGCCGGGCAAACCACACCAACCCGGAGGCCAAGGCACAAAAAAAAGGAAACTCGGAATTCGGAACTCGTCCGTCTTCCTCAGTTTCCTCACCAACCTAAAACTACTAACCTAAATGAACCTTAAAACTTCGCTGCAAAGATAAGTCGAAAAATCATTCCATGCAAGCTTTTATTAAAATAATTTTCAAATTTTTTCATATTTTTTAATATTACAAGTTCATCTCAGGCCGCAATAAGCTATCATACAACCACTTATGAACAAAGCCATCGACCGGTCAAAATTTTCACGCTCCTCACGATGCAGTAGAAGCGGGAAAAGACCATTTTGTAATTAAATGACGCTAAGATTGTGCTTGTAACGGATAAATTACTAAATTTGTATTATAAACCAAAATACAGAACGATGACCGTATCGCAGATCAGCCCGGCCCGCAGGTGGCTCCATGCGCTTTGTCTCTGCCTGGAGAGTTTCGTGCGACAAGGCGCCGGGCTCCTCCCGCAGAGCCGAATCGCCGAATCCGCAACACGCACAGGCCTCGGCACCGAAATCCGCCTGCTCAGATCCGCATCGTCCCTGTTTCGGATACGCGCATGTGGCATGAAGATTGGTTGTCAGCCGTTGTCACCCTCGTTCACCCATAATCCGCCGTCAGCCACGCTTCGACTTCATGGTCCAAGAACACAACTTCAGCAACCGGCCTCAAAATACGCTTAGCCAATCGGGAAGGATCCACGCCGAGCCGGCCTCTTCCGAAGACGGACTTCCGGCCCCCCCGGTAAAAAGCCGCCGACCCAACAACCTCCACACGAAAGACTCCGAGCCAAGCCGCCCGCACGGCGATCGAAAATCCGACCGCCCGAAAAAAGGCCCGCCCCAAAACCTCGCAAACAACTGCCAGTAAAACCATTTATGTTGATCTCGATCATCACACCGATATACAACGCCGAGAAGTATCTCGAAGAGTGCCTGCAAAGCATTCTCCGACAGACGTGGACAGACTTCGAGCTGCTGCTGATCGACAACAACAGCAACGACCGCTCCGTCGAAATCTGCCGGCAATACATGCAGCGCGATCCGCGGATCAAACTCTACCACTGCCAAAAGCCGGGAGCCAGTGCCGCACGCAACTACGGACTCTCACAGGCCAAGGGAGACTTCGTGGCCTTCATCGATGCCGACGACTGGGTCGAACCCAACCACCTGGAAAATCTCGTAGGTCCGGGGCTGGGCAAAACCGACATCACCTTCACCAACGCCTTCATTTCGTACGACCTCCAACTTGCCGAGGAGGAGGTCTCGGGCGAAGCGTGCGACCGGATCTTCGCCCAATTGCGCCGTCAGACCTTCTTCGGCTGGACCTGGAACAAGATCTTCAACCGGGAGATCATCGAACGCCACGCGATTCGCTTCAACGAGGGCATGCGTCTGCATGAGGACGAGCTCTTCACGGCCGAATACTGCCAGTATGTCAACCACGTACGGGTCAGCAACCTGAAAACCTACCACTACCGTATCCTCAACACGAGCGTCATGCGCAGCAAGATGCCCAAGGAGGAGAAGCTGTCGTGTTACCGCCGGCTCTACAAGATGTACAGCCGTCTGGACCGCGAGAACCGCTATCTGACAATCCGCGTCCACCTCTCCCACTGCTGCAACATGCTGCGCCACTGCTGGAAACCGGACGACATCCGGCTGGCGCTGATGTACGTCTACCCCGCCTACGAGGAGTACCGCAACATCGTGCAGCCGGAGTTCCTGCGCGACGACCGCGACCGCAAGGTTGCCAGACGTTCGCCGTGGGTCTTCCGCTTCCACAACGGTGTCTGGATCTGGATCGCCTCGAAAATCATCAATATCTGACCTGCCGATGAAAGTCTCCCTTCTGATCTCGACCTACAACTGGCCCGAAGCCCTGACCCTCTGTCTGAAGAGTGTCGCCGCACAACGTACGCCGCCCTTCGAGGTGGTCATCGCCGACGACGGCTCGGGCGAACCCACCCGTCGGGTCGTCGAGGCGTTTGCGCGGACACTGCCCTGCCCCGTCAAGCATATCTGGCACGAAGACGACGGTTTCCGCCTCACGGTGATCCGCAACAAGGCCATCGCGGCCTGTGAGGGCGACTACATCGTCCAGATCGACGGCGACGTCATTCTCCACCGCAACTTCATCCGTGACCATGCGGCCTTCGCCCGCAAAGGGACCTTTGTCGTGGGAAGCCGCGCCATGATCGACGAGCGGCTCGCCCGACGGATGCTTTGCAGCGGCAATCCGAAGGTAGCGTGGTATACGCCCGGAGTCAAGCACTGGCTCAACGCCCTCTACATCCCGGCCCTGACACCCCTTTTCCGGAATCGGGAAAACGACCGTCTGCGCGGTTGCAACATGGCCTTCTGGCGCGAAGATCTCGTCGCTGTCAACGGCTACAACGAGACCATGATCGGCTGGGGATACGAGGACGCGGAGCTTGTCATCCGGCTGCGGAACAACCACTGCACACGGCAGACGCTGAAATTTGCCGGATTTGTCTTCCATATCCACCATGCGCGCTCGTCGCAGGAGAACGACACGGAAAACCGGGCCATCGGTCTGGTGACACGCACCGAGAAGAAGATCCGTTGCGAAAAGGGGCTCGACCAGTATCTGTAAGGGTCCGTCGCCAACCGGCCAGAACGCCACAAGGGGGGGGGAGAAAAAAAGAGAACTCAGACAAAGCGGGTGCAACCATAAAAACGGTCCGACGCCGAACAACAGGAGGAGTGTGAGGAAGTCTGCTCACGAGAGGGGCAGGCCGCAAAGTTCCCCGGTACAAAAGCCGAGGTTTTCTGCGTGACGGGGAAGGCCGACCCGGTATTAACAAATCCGGCTGCGCCAGACGGGAATAAGATCAAACAAACGCCAGGTGCGAACGCCGTCACACTCCTTCTGCTTGAGCAACGTCAATCCGCAAAAGAGATACATGCGTCGCGTCACACTCCGATACCTGGAGTCCAGGCGAAGGCCGATCCGATCGGCATAGGCTACGAAGGCACGCTGCGCCTCGTACTTGTCGCGCTGTTTTTTGGGAGTCTGCCGGCTTTTGGTAATCGACGCAGGATTGTACATGTAGTGGTAGGCCACCCCGGGCACCGTCACCACCCGGTCGCATTCACCGAGCAAACGCATCACATAGGCAACATCCTCGTAATAGACCTGTTCGGGGAAGCGCAGCCCCAACCGCAACAGCGTCTCGCGCCGCAACAGTTTGTTCATCACATAAAAATCGGGCGGACAGCGACAAATGCGGAAACGCTCCTCCACCGAGGAGATTTCGCGGGCCTCCGTGTAGCGGATCTTCCACTTCGAGCGGGACGGCCGAACCTGCCAGATCGACGCACAGGCCACATCAGCTCCCGATCGCTGCGCCGCCACACAGAGCGCCTCGCAATAAGCCGGATCGATCCAGTCATCGGAATCGAGAAAGAGTACATACTCCCCGCGGGCCCGATCGAACCCCCGGTTACGGGCACTTCCGACACCGCGATTCTCCTGCGTCACCACCTGCACCCGCACATCCTGTGCCGCATAACGGTTCAGAATCTCGACCGAGTGATCCACGCTTCCGTCGTCGACACAGATAACCTCGATCTCGCGCAGCGTCTGTGCGAGAATACTGTCCAGACACCGGGCCAGAAAGGCCTCGACGTTGTAGACCGGGACAATAACGCTAACCTTCGGATCCATGATCATAGCTGTTTTTATCGGTTTTATCGGATGAACTCGCGCACCCGGTCGGCGATCCGCTCGCCGTCGAGCGCCGCCGAGATGATGCCGCCGGCATAACCGGCCCCCTCGCCCGCCGGGAAGAGCCCCTCGACCTCGGGATGCATGAGTGTTGCCGCGTCACGCGGAATGCGGACCGGCGTCGACGTACGCGACTCTACCCCCACGACAATCGCCTCGTTGGTCACGTAACCCCGCATGCGGCGCCCGAAGGTCTCCAGACCGTGGCGCAGCCCCTGCGCAATGAAATCGGGCATCCAGCGGTCGAGCCGCGACGGGATGATACCGGGAATATAGGAGGTTGCGGGCAGCGACTTGCTGGCCCGTCCGGCGACGAAGTCGGCCACACGCTGTGCGGGAGCGATCTGATGCTCGCCCCCTTCGCGTCGCGCCAGCTCCTCGAACTGCTGCTGAAAGCGCAGCCCGGCCAACTCGCCCCACTCGGGACGCAGGTGTTCGAAATCCGAAAGACGCACCTCGGTGACCAGTCCGGAATTGGCATAGGGCGAGGTGCGGCCGCTGGGCGACATGCCGTTGACGACCGACTGCGCGGCATCGGTCATGGCCGGGACGATGAATCCTCCGGGACACATGCAGAACGAGTAGACACCGCGTCCGGCCTCCTGGCTGACCAGCGAATAGGAGGCCGCCGGGAGATATTCGCCGCGCGCCGGGCAGTGATACTGAATCGAGTCGATGAGCGCCTGCGGGTGTTCGATGCGCACCCCCATGGCGAAGGGTTTGGCCTCGAGACGCACCCCGCGCCGGTGCAGCAGTTCGTAGATGTCGCGGGCCGAATGGCCCGTGGCCAGGATGACGGCCGCCCCTTCGATCCGTTCGTCACCGCACCAGACGCCGCGTACTCGGCCGTGGTCGATCTTCAGATCGGTCACCCGGCTCTCGAAACGGAACACGCCGCCGGCATCGAGGATCGTCTGCCGGATGTTCTGCATGATGCGCGGCAGTTTGTCGGTTCCGATATGGGGATGCGCCTCGAAGAGGATTTCGGGGTTGGCACCGTGGAAGACCAACGTCTGGAGCGCCTTGTTGTAGTCACCGCGTTTCTTGCTGCGGGTGAAGAGCTTGCCATCGGAGAAGGTGCCGGCACCCCCTTCGCCGAAGGCGTAGTTCGATTCGGGGTTGACGGCTCCGTTGCGGTTGATCTGGGCGATGTCGCGTTTGCGGGCCGAGACGTCGCGTCCGCGTTCGAGGATGACGGGGCGCAGCCCCAGTTCAATCAGGTGCAGTGCCGCGAACAGGCCGGCGGGCCCCGATCCGACGATGATCACCTCGGTGCGGCCCACGACCGACGGATAATCGAAATGAACCGGCTCGGGACGGGGTTCGCGATCGACGTAGATTTCGAGCGAGAGGTTGACCTTGACCTGCCGCTGACGGGCATCAATCGAGCGTTTGACGACCCTGACGAGGGCGATTTCATCCTCGCGCAGGCCCATGCGGCGGGCAGCCAAAGCGGTATATGTTTTCGCATCGGCGGCCTGCTTGGGCGTAAGAACAAGTGTTACGAGTTGCGGCATTGCATCAAATTACGCACAAAAGTAACCAAAAAAGCCGGATAAAAGGGTGTCCGGGATTGTGAATTGTGAAAAAATATCTACCTTTGTGTGACAGAGCGGATATGGTGTAATTGGTAGCCACGTCAGACTTAGGATCTGATGCCTTACGGCGTGGGGGTTCGAGTCCCTTTATCCGCACAAGGCGACTGTTGAGGACGAATTTTCAGATTCGTCCTCTTTTTTATTTTTATATTCATCTGATATATAACGCAATAAAGCAAGTGCTTTATTCTCTTCCATGGTTCGATAATCATCCGTTTCCTTATCCCACAAAATTCCCTTGGGAAAGAGCAGATTTTGGATTTTTTGGCACAAATCCGCATCAGAATTACGCCATAAATCGCCTAATTTACAGCATATTGCTACCACGCCATCCACCTGTTTTGCAAGGTTCGATAAATCTCCCTTTACCTTCTCCAATTCCATAAGTATCACATTCTTCTTTTCCTGCAAGTTTTCAATGGCTGCTTCATAGACCTCCTCATCTATCTCACCCATTCCAAACCTCACTTTGCATTGCTTCATTTTGTTTTCACACTCAGTCAGGCGCTTCCTCAACAGCGTGTTTTGTTGAATCTGCTCGTCATGACTCTCTTCTATCATGCGCCGCACCACATCCTTGAAGATTAGCATGACAGGTTGGGAAATGTCATAGCGCGCCAACAGCGCTTCGTACCGCTGATGCAACTTCCTTGCTGAAACGTTGGTACAACACCCCTGCTTGTTGCACTTGTAATAATCTAAATTCTTTGCCTTGACTGTGTAAACTGTCAATGGCGTATGGTCCTTCGCACACAAGACGTGACGTTTCAAGGGGAATCGCGGAGTCTCCTTCTGATGAACGTACACGCCCGTGCGGTTGGACAGGATGCTTTGTACCTGCAAAAATTGAGGATATGAGATCAATGGCTCCTGTATGCCGTCCACCAATTCCTTGACCATCTTATGCCTGATCTTACCTGCATAAAATGGATTAGTTAAAATCTTATGCAGTTTCCTTTTATCAACGCTTAACCCGAGTGCCGCCAAGCGTCGTTGAATATCTATATTACGTTCGCCCCGTAACTTCCATTGAAAAGCTTTCTGAATCAAGCGCCCCGTTTCATTGATTCTGTATTGTGAATTGAGACTCTTGCCTGTTTTGGTGTATCCCAATGGCACTTTGCTGCACCAAACTCCGTTCTCGATGCAATGTTTCCTGCCTGCCACAAATTTGTCTGTGCGCGTTTCATTGTCCCATTGTGCCGTACACAAACTAAAATTTGCCATCAACCGCCCCTCTTTGGTTGAGGTATCCATACCTGTCTTTGCCGCGACTATAATAACATCTGCTCGTGTTAGGTTGCTGATAATGGTGATGGATTGCCCTGCGTCGCGCGAGAATCTATCAAACTCTGACACGAGAATGTGGGTAATTGATTTATCTTTCTTAACTGCGTTCAGCATTGCGCTCACGAGTACACCCGGTGTTTTAGCCGACTCATGCGTCCCCCCAAAATACCCCTTTATTGTAAATCCTCTATCATGCGCATATCTTTCGCATATGGCTTTCTGATAGTCCAAGCTACCGCCATTCTCTTCCTGATACTTAGTTGATACCCTTGTCCATATTATACAGTTTTTATTATTCATATTCAGCCTATTTTTATCTGCTTATTCAAATATTCGATGCCGTACAAAGCCAACAACTGCATATATTGCAGAATGGCGTCGCCGTCATCCTTATTCGTTATTCCTAACTCTTTAAACTCTTTTTCATAATCTTGGAATTTAATCATTCAACAATAGATTACTTTTTATTCGCTTTCGGCTCCTGTTCGTTTGCAGGACTTTTATTTTCGCCATGGGAAACTTTGACCATTATGCAATAAGCAAAGTGTGCAATATTTTTTATTACATATAATTTTATTTTTTATTGATTAAGCAACTTCGAAGAGAGATTTGAATAAACATATAGATAATATTTTTAAAAACCAAATTTATATTTAATATTTTTAAATAATTTTCTTGATTTTTTGAAGGGTGTTTACACTTGTTCCACAGATTGCAGCTATATTTCTCAACGAAATACCTTTCTTTATCAACTGAATCTCTTTGGAATACTGTGTTTTCATTTCATCTACGCTTTTGCGATAACCGACTTTTCTGCCAACTTTACCGCCATTCATTCTGAAATGGTTGTAGCCACTTTCCATACGACTGCGGATTAGCCCTCGCTCCATACTATTGAACTGAGCAAGAATGCCAAGCACGAGTTGTGCAATGGGATTCACATTGCCATCTTTTTGTAATGTCTCTAATCCGTTCTGATGAATATATATACTGATACCATGTTCTGTTAGAAGTTCTGTAATTTGCAGAAAGTCAACAGCTCGTCGTGATAGTCTGCTGCATTCGTAAATCAATATTTTATTTACTTTGTTGTGTTTCACATAATTCAATAAGTTGGTTAAGGCATCACGCTCTGCAATTCTTTTTGCACCCGATATTTTTTCTGAAAACTCTTTAACAACCTCATACCCCATTCGTGAGGCGTACTCCCTTAACTCTGATAGCTGGCGCTCATAGTCCTGTCCAGCAGTTGAAACCCTTGCATATATTATTACTCTTGTTTCCATCATTTATCAATCCTTATTCAATACAAATATATTACATTTATACAATATATGCAATATCTTTATCATAATTTACCTTTCCTACAATAAAAAATCCCGACCTTAAAGCCGGGATTCAAATTCAATAAATCTGTATTGGACCCTATTCAATACGCCTATAATAGTCATCGTAAGACACAGGGGTAACATCAATACTTTGTGAATGCATAATCAATTCATCTTCCGTCAGGTCAATCTTGAACGTTATGAACATAAATGTCAATTCACTGGTTTTGTTATTATAGGAATAGTTGATAGAATAGGGGCTTTTATTTCCATTCTGATATTCATACATCTTCCCATCTGCGGTAAACTCAAGAACATATTCGCCCGGAGCATACTCATCATCTGGACTTCCGTCATGCCATACTGTTTTAACCTGCTCCCATTTACCAACAAGAAGACCGTTATTATTATCTTCATCTTTGGAGCAACTCGCAAAAAGTGCAATTGCAGCAAAAACAAACAAAAGTTTTTTCATTTGCAACGATTAGAAATTATATCCCACAGAAAGAAAGAAATTTCCCGTCTTCAATTTACCCCAGCTACTGAGGGCATCTTCATTGGACTCAGGATTCCCTCCATCCGCAATCTTAGCCACATTAACAAATCCAAATTCGTAGCCAAGACTAAAAACAAATTGTTTCCACTCTGCAGTAGCACTGAAACGCATACCGAAGTCCGAACGTTTCATTACGCCATTGGCGCCAAACAAGTCGCTCTTTTCAGAGTAGGATTCACCTTCAAACTCCTCCGTATCCATGTATTCATACTTGCTTTTCCCGCTGACACCCAATGCATAATAAAATCCAATGCTGGGGTATAAAGTTACCACATCTTTAATATTAAATTTGTAATTAACCATTATTGGGATCTCAAGATATAATGGATTTGCCGTCTCTTTGTCTGCCCAGAAATCAGCCTTGAATCCTTTTTGTGAAATCTGTAGACCTGTCTCCAAATAAAGGGGATGGGTCTCCATCAACAGGCGCTGGTAAACGCCAGCTACGTGGAAGCCAACCCTTGAATTAAAATCAAATCCAGACATGGATGCGTTTGAAACATTCAGACCTGCGCGCACCCCGTAAAGGTTCTTTTCATAATTCTGCGCAACAGCACTGCTTGCCATCATGGCAACACCCGCAAGGGCAAAGAAAAGTTTTTTCATAACCGCTTGGTTAGTTTAGGCTCTTCCCGACTCCCAAGAAGATCTTATAAAAAAGAAAGTGTGGAGCCGTTTCGTCTATCAAGTAGGAGGTTGTGGTAAGACCTTGACTGAAATAAACGATGCAATACCCCACACCTGAATAGTATGGGGTATACACATAGAATATGCCTACCTCAATAACTACACAAGGAATGAGTGCTGTTCGTCTATCCTTCAGTCTTGAAACTACCACATTTCCTACTTAGGATAAGTGCGAAAACACTTTCATCAAATATGTCTGCTGATTTCTCAGCGTCACAAAGATAGAAAATTATTTTCACTTGAACAGCACTCTGTGCGAGGTATTGCAAAAAAGCAAGATAGCGGCTAGTAGACCGCTATCAAATTTTCCCACCTGAATGATCTCCAACCCCCGCTTTCCAAATCATAATAAGCCGTTGTTGCATACTCTTCACGCGATACGCCCCAGCCACAGACCTTATCCTTTACAAAGTCTGCGTTGGTTGTTCCATAGGCTACACGAATGTCACCATTACTTTTGAGATATACAAACTTCACAATCTGTCCGCTACGCAGTTTCTGCTTGAGTTGCTCTATCAAAAGAGCCTTTGAAATGCCATCCACTGTACGACAGGATGTGCGAACTGCGATAACCTTTGCGCGTACTACCGTGTTGTCATTGAGTAAAATAACCTGAGCCATACTTGTAAGATTTATTATTACACCTAATTGTTAGAATTTCCAATGTTTGGGTGTCCTCCATCCCATCAATTCGTAGAGCTTATTACGGCAATCGGCATAAGAGCGACCTCGATACACCTTCTCACCCGTCTCCACATTCCATACATAAAGCCCGCTTCCCGCTCCCATAATCTTGTATTTCCTTTCCGTTGCCATATATCCTCCATCCCTTTGTTTATAGCACAAAGATATGACATATATTTCATATATGCAAATATAAACATGATTTATTTTGAATATATGTCATATTTTTATAGTTTTGCCTAAAATAGCATAATATGGAAAAGGAGAAAGCAGAGCGGACAGTTGTCCACGTTGAATTGCTGTGCGATAACAGCCATCATTATTTTGGTAGCTTGGCTGCCATCTACGAGAAATTCAAGAAAGAGGAGATTGGTATTGGCTATGGCAGCTTGCGTAACTATGGGCTTTCAGCAGAAAAGCCATACCAAAACAAGCTCTGCATTATCAGGAAGGGGTATTTGATAACTATCCCCAAACAAAAATAATCTTTTAGATTAGATTGCTACATTATTGAATAGCTCAAAATGTGTTTGATAAGATTATTTTGACACATTCTTACACTAGTGTCCGGTAAAAAATCATGAAAGTTCTTTGAAAATATTGATGATTAGGAATTTACAGAGATAAAACGAGCGCAACGATTTGAATTTATCTTTGCCAGACTATCGTAGAATGG
>NZ_NFLR01000025.1:0-31693 GCF_002161005.1 Alistipes sp. An116 | reverse complement strand
TGCTCCTTGCAGTATTGAACTATCTCTGCGATTCCTTCTCGTGTAAGCATCTTTCCTTTTTGGCGCGAAGTTACCGCTCTTGAAATAAATTCACTATACGCACTTCACCAGTTGCTTACACTGAAACGATCAAATCCGTTTTACTCACGGATCCGGTTCTCTCCGCACCCGAATTGCGGGCCACGACGGCTGACGACACAAAAAGGGCCGGTCTCCTTGCGGGAGACCGGCCCTGCACTTGCGGCGAGGAGCGGTTACACGAAGCGTCCGTCGTCCAACGGCGTGAGGTCCTCCAGCACCTGCTTGATATGCTGCTCGCGCGACCGCGGGCAGATCAGCAGCGCATCCGGCGTATCGACCACGATATAGTCGTGCAGCGAATCCACGACGACGACCTTCTCCGACGAGGTCTTGACTAGGCTGTCGGTCGTGTCGTAGAGCTTCGAGAAAGTCGGCACGACATTGCCGTCGGCATCCTTCTCCGAAAGTTCGTAGAGCGAGCCCCACGTTCCGACGTCGTTCCAGCCGAAATCCGAACTCCGCACAAAAACATTGTCCGCCCGTTCCAACACCCCATAGTCGATCGAAATCGACGGGCAGCGGGCGAAGATCTCCTCCACGGCCCGCCGTTCGGCGGGCGTGATGACACAGTAGCGATTGCTGGCTGCCATGGCTCTGCCGGTTTATCGTTCAGCCCGCATCGGGTTCTCCAGGAAATCCTTGTAGGCAAGGCGGATACCGTCCTCGAGTTCGGTCTTGTAAGTCCAGCCCAACGCCTTGGCCTTCGAGACGTCAAGCAGCTTGCGTGGCGTGCCGTTCGGCATCGAGGGATCCCAGCGGATCTCGCCCGTATAGCCGACGACCTTGGCAACCAGCTCGGTCAGCGCCTTGATCGTCAGCTCCTTGCCCGTACCGGCATTCACCGTTTCGTTGCCCGAATAGTTGTTCATCAGGAAGACGCACAGATTGGCCAGGTCGTCCACATAGAGGAACTCGCGCAGCGGGCTGCCGTCGCCCCAGCACGTCACGTAGGGAAGCCCCTGCACCTTAGCCTCGTGGAAGCGGCGGATCAGCGCCGGTAGCACGTGGCTGTGCGTCGGGTGGTAGTTGTCGTTCGGGCCGTAGAGGTTCGTCGGCATCACGCTGATGTAGTCCGTGCCGTACTGGCGGTTCAGGAACTCGCAGTACTTCAGACCCGAAATCTTGGCCAACGCATAGGCCTCATTCGTCTTTTCGAGCGCCGAGGTCAGCAGGCACGACTCCTTCATCGGCTGGGGCGCCATGCGCGGGTAGATGCACGACGAGCCGAGGAACTCCAGCTTCTTGCAGCCGTTCTGCCAGGCAGCGTGGATGACATTCATCTCGAGGATCATGTTGTCGTACATGAAGTCGGCCAGTGCGCTCTGGTTGGCCTCGATGCCGCCGACCTTCGCCGCCGCGAGGAAGACGTACTCGGGACGCTCCTCGGCAAAGAAACGCTCAACGGGCTCCTGACGCGTCAGATCCAGCTCCTTGTGCGTACGGGTGATGATGTTCGTGTAGCCCTGACGCTGCAGTTCGCGAACGATGGCCGAACCCACCATGCCGCGGTGTCCGGCTACATAGATTTTTGCATTCTTCTCCATCATAAGACTTTCCTCCTATTTTACGATGCCCTTTTCGAGGTACTCAGCCAGGTTCGTGCGGATCTCCTCATCGGCCCGCTCGACGGCCACCTTCGCCATATCGGCATCGACCATAATCTTTACCAACTGCTCGAAGCTCGTCTTCATCGGATCCCAACCCAACTGGGTCTTCGCCTTCGTCGGATCGCCCCAGAGATTTACCACATCCGTCGGCCGGTAGAAATCCTTCGAGACCTCAACCAGCACACGGCCCGTGGCCTTATCAATGCCCTTTTCGTCGGCACCCTCGCCCACAAACTCGAGCTCGATGCCCACCTGCTTGAAGGCCAGGTAGCAGAATTCACGCACGGAGTGCTGCACGCCCGTGGCAATGACGAAATCCTCGGGCTTGTCGTTCTGCAGGATCAGCCACATGCACTCGACGTAATCCTTCGCATAGCCCCAGTCGCGCAGCGACGAGAGGTTTCCGAGGTAGAGTTTGTCCTGCTTGCCCTGGGCGATACGGGCCGCCGCAAGGGTGATCTTGCGCGTCACGAAGGTCTCGCCGCGGCGCTCCGACTCGTGGTTAAACAGGATGCCCGAGCAGCAGAACATGTTGTAGGCTTCGCGGTACTCCTTGACGATCCAATAGCCGTAGAGCTTCGCCACGGCATAGGGGCTGTAGGGATGGAACGGGGTCTTCTCGTTCTGCGGCACCTCCTCAACCTTGCCGTAGAGCTCCGAGGTCGAAGCCTGATAGATACGGCAGGTCTGGGCCAGACCGCACAGGCGCACGGCCTCGAGGATACGCAGTACGCCCGTGGCATCGACATCGGCGGTGAACTCCGGCGCGTCGAACGACACCTGCACGTGGCTCTGGGCCGCAAGGTTATAGATCTCGTCGGGGCGCACCTTGCTGACCACCTGGATGATGCTCATCGAGTCGCCGAGGTCGGCGTAGTGGAGGTGAAAATGGGGTTTGCCTTCGAGATGGGCGATACGCTCGCGGTAGTCGGTCGACGAGCGGCGGATCGTACCGTGGACGTCGTACCCTTTCGACAACAGAAGTTCAGCCAGAAACGAGCCGTCCTGACCCGTGATTCCGGTGATGAGAGCAGTTTTCATATCTTACTGATTGTATGTTGATTGTTTCTTTTGTTGATGTTTGCGACGGCTCTCCTGCAAAAGCAGCCGCGGCAGCGAACCGAGGATCCCGGCGCAGCGCGAAAGCTGTTTGCGGGGCTCTTTGAAGATCCGGTGGACGAACTCCAGGTGGCAACGGATCATCCACTGGGGAGCCCGCGAGACTCCGGTTCCGCTGAAGAACTTGAAGGCGGCCCCGACGGCGATCATAACGCCGCGGTGCAGGTAGGGCTTCAGCCGGCTCATGAAGATCTCCTGCTTGGGGGCTCCGAGGGCCACCCAGATGATGTCGGCACCATCGGCCTCCACCATGCGGGCAATCTCCGGGTAGTCGAACTCCTCAACCTTACGGAACGGCAGCTCAATAAACTGCATCTGCGCCACATCAGGGTTTTCATGAATCAGATTCTCCTTGAGTCCGTCGAGAATGGCCTGCGAGGTTCCCATGAAGATCATCCGATACTTGCGGCTGCGGATGATGTCCATGAAGATCTGACTGCCGCAGTACTGCTCGAAACGCTTTCCGTAGATCCATCGGATGTAGAGCGGGACGTAGCTGCTGTCGCAGATGGAGAACATGCCGCCGTTGACAACCTTAAGATATTCGGGATCCCGGTTTGTAGTATTGAGGATCACGCCGTCGGCCACACAAATGTAGTCGGCCTCGTTTTTCTGCAACTGTTGTGCGATGCGTTCGTGTACGGCCTTCTTGTTGAACTCGTAACGTATGTTGAAGTAGTATTCCATAGTGCAGATAAAAGGTCTATTGTATTATCTCTTGGATCACGCCTTTTTTAACCCAAGAAGTCTGCCGCCCAATGCAAAAAGCCTCTCCTTGAATTGTGCCACAACAAGCGATGAGAGGAAGGCCAAAGGGACAATAACGAAAAAGTACTTTCCGAATTGGGATTGATTGACAAAGTAACGATCCAGGAAATAAGGATAGAATATCCTGTCAAAAATATAACAACATAAATACATATCAAGCGATAGCAACGAGACGCGCTTCAAAACGGCGGTCGTCACATGGCTCTTAATATCCACTTTGTACAAGAGAAGAAACATCAAAACTGCTATAATAGTTCCGAATACGCCATTAGAACCTCCAACAATTTGAATCATTGTATGGTTCTTAACAAAGAGCATATTGAAAATCGGGTTGATGGCACATACAAGAATAATAACTGCAATTGCCCCCCATACCTTCTTGCCAGTCAATCTTGGCTCATATTCACGGATATATGATCCAATAAAGAAAAAGGTCAACGGGTATACTTCTTGCCAGAATCCGGGGACGAGATGGAATCCGTAACGATTGAGCAAATCGGGAAAAGCCGTCAATACAAACAAAGTCACTAACAAAGTCTGTTTTTGCCGCTTTGTCGGAATCGCCCTATACATCAAATTCAGGAAAGGAGTTAACAAGTACAGCCCTATCCACATTTCAATATACCAACCATAAGGGATGGCTGAAAAATCCAATATTTTCAATCCCCACTTAATCCAAGATAAATCCTCCTCCAGCCAGAATTTTCGGAATAAGATAGTAACTACAGAAAAAAACAAATAAGCAATAATTACCCTTATACCCCCGCGATAATACTTCCAATTACACTCTACCTTGTGAGCATTCAAGAAGCCAGTCATCATAATGAATAAAGGAACTCCAGTAGAGATAAATAATAAATAAGACATTCCCTGTAGAAACATTCCATGAACATCGAACGCTGTATCACGGAAAGGTGTATTCAATACAAAAAAATGCCCAGCGATTACCGAGAAAATAGCAACTACACGAATTACATCCAGTCCGGCAATTCGGGGGGGGGATTTTTCTTAAACTGTTTAGTTTCTGCCATCATTAATTTACAACAATATACTTTTAATTAAATCATTCCACTCTTGATAAATCACCTCTGTGGAATATTCCCTCAAGAGCTTGTCATGCGCCTTCTCACCCAGACGAGTAATCTCACATGGATTATTCCATAGGGAAACAATTTGTTGCTCCAGAGCGTCAACATCTCCCGGAGCGAATAGACGACCGATTGCCGCATCTCCTTCGCCAATAATCTCTGTAAAGCCGCCATGATTGGGTCCAATCGTCGGTTTCCCGAATTGTGCTGCTTCAAGAATCGATACAGGGAACCCTTCGTACCAACGACTGGCCATTACGAAAAAAGCCGCGCCCTTATAAAAAGCGTTTAACTCTTCTCCATGAAGATATCCCACAAGAGTTACATTGGTCGGCAAATTCTCAACAATGTCGGGGTCACGCAAGGCTCCGGCAAATCTGAACGTAATCTCCGGATGCCGGCGAGCGACCTCAACAATCAGATCGACCCCCTTCTCTCGGCTCAAACGTCCAGAATAGGCGACATAAGTTCCAACTGCCGGATCATAATCTGAAGTCGCAACGACAGCATTGGGGATAACCACAATTTTAGTGGCATCAAATCCGGCTTGTATCAACTTCTGCCGCTGAAAATCGGTAATACAGGCAAACCTATCAACACATTTACGATATGCTCCCGAATATCGGGCCACTGCATTGCGCGCCGCATATCCGACCGATTTCAACAGAGAGTGCTCGCAATTATAACGTACGCAGTCCCACTCGTTGCCCCGCTCCAGACACAATTCGCAAGGTTTTCCATCCCGCATGAACAAGCCCGTAGGGCAGATCAGCCGAAAATTATGGACGGTCATCACAACCGGAACTCCCGCTTTTTTGCACTCAAACAAAGCGGCCGGAGAGATAAATGGATACAGATTATGTACATTCACGACATCCGGGCGCTCCTCCTTCAGAATCCGGTGCATCTCCCGAACCCCTTTCGGGCTGTACAGCCCGGCCAGGAATCCATGCATCTTTCCCCCCAGCGAATCCCAACTATCGGCTGTCGACATTCTCAACTGCACGACCTGATGGCCGTGCTCGGCCCACATGACCGCCATCTGATCGACAACGGACTCTTCTCCCGAGTACTTTCCGTAGTCATTGTGCACTAGTAAAATCTTCATATCTTATATATTATATAGGACGATATCGACCTTTCCAAAAACAAATAATCAGTTTAGCAATCAAAGATGTTTTTCTCTTTTTATGCGATGCAACATAATCAATTGCTGCGCATGCTCCTTGAGCGAAGCGATCAAGCCCCCAATCTGCAATAATCCGTTTAGAAGACTCTCTCATTGCTACTTTTTTTTCTTCTGAAAGATTATGATAGGAGACCATGCATTCTGCTAACCTCTCGATATCATCACAAGAGAATGTATAACCATTCAGGCCATCATGTACAAGGGTATTAGTTGCCCCACATTGTATACTGGCAAAAACAGGACATCCTCCAGCCATTGCTTCATTAATGACCAACCCCCAAGTTTCACTTTTGCTGTTGCAAATTAGGGCTTGGGCATGTTGATAAACTGCAGGCAACTCTTTTTGTGACTGAAATGGAAGGAAAAAGACTTTGTCACTACAATGATTCTCTCGAATAAATCCTACAATCTTTTGATGGTCTGGGCCATCTCCAATCAATACCCAGTTGAATGTGTCTGTTCCTTTTCTTGCATGATAGGAGACATACGCCTGGGCTATCGAATAATAATTCTTTATGGGGATCTGCCTTCCTACAGACACAAAATAATTTCCCCAAGATTGATTTAATTCAGCAGGCTGTGCCCAAAAATCATTGTCGACTACATCCACCCCATAAAAGATCTCCTCTGGGTTGAAACCCCAAGATCGCCCAGTCGAATTCCAATCCGGCGCTGGATAAAACATAGCATCGACCCCGTCATATATACGACGCTTAATCCAGTCTACCCATGACGAACGTTGAACTGCTTCTTTTTTTGCATCATCAAAAATAATAACCTTAGCTCCTGTTTTTTGTCCCCAACGCACAGCCAATGCTCCTGATGGGAAAGCAATCGCTCCAGCAATAATTACATCCGGATTAATTCTCGCCAAGGCCTTAAATAGACTTGACTTTATAGTCGCTCCATCCAGTTCTTCAGGCTTCTTATCCGGAAAGAGGATATGCCACTGGAGATCACTTTCCTCTTTTTTCGCAGCAAAAGCGTAAGGACTCCCCAGACCAGCAATTTCTATAACCTCCAGACTATCTCCTCGCCGATTCAACGCTTCATTAAGTTTCCGCAATCGAGCCGGCCAATAAATTCGGAAATCAGTATGCAATGCGACTACCTTCATGCGAATGATCAATTAATGACATTAGAATCTCCCCGGCCTTACAAGACTCCGACAAAATTAACTTGGTTTTCTCCTCCAATTGACATCGGACCTCATCCAGATTCTCAAAAATAAACTTCACACAATTTCTAATCGCCGCTGGAGATATCTCTTCCTTGTATATCAAGAACTTTTCATGCCCATACATTTGCTGATTAAGTCCTTTGGATTTTATACTATAACCAAGGCTGACAGTCGGAACTCCAGTAGAGAACGACGCAATGGTAGAATGTGTTCTACATGCGATATTACATAAACTCTTGGATATGATCCACTTCATTTCTGCCGCATTTAGGTTCTTATCCACTAATATCACGGCATTTTTAGCTTTACTTTGAGCCAATATTCTTTGACCAAATTCATAATCAGACTTAACATGGGGAATAAAAACCATCTTCTTTCCAAGAAGATCATATATCTCATCTATGGCATGAGCACATATTTCAATCCACTTTGAAACGTCTCCATTAGTCACATATTTCGCCATCAAATCACTAAAATTGATGCAGATATATTCTTGCGGTAACGAGACCTTGGCTGCACAGTCTTCCGGTTTCATCATAAAAGCAGGATCTGCAACGACAAAAACATTATTCCTAACCCCAATCGAATCCAGATATTGCCGACTAACCTCCTCGCGAACCAAGATCAAATCGACATCCTGATTGAAATGTTTCGCAATCGTCTTTTCAAAATTTGACCCATGCTCAAACGGACCGATTGAGGCTCCCCATATAACGAATTTAGTATGCTGTCTCTTGACATATTCTCCCATTGCAATAAATCGAGTTGGCACACCATAATCCAATGAATAATTATCTCCACCCAAAGACAAAACTGCAGCAGCGTCTTTAATTGCTTTCTTGTGTCGAGAGAATAACAGCCATCCGGTCAGCCTATTCGATATATGTAAACAGCACTGCAAAAGAAACCACCTTAAACTCCATCGTTTCGGGTAGTCCACGGGATCAAAGGAATTATTGCGACATATTGTATTAGAGGGTTTCTCATAGTTGAAGTATGAATCTATATAGGAAAAATTTGGTATAGTTCTATTCAATATTTCTATTGTCCCTTTAGTTATGGCCTCGCATCCACCATTCTCGGGGGAACCATTCCCCATAAAGACGATTTGATTCATCATTTGAATAGTCTCTTGATTATTAGATTTAATTTGTTTAATGTCAACCCAATAAGTAATTTATTCCCATATCTCTTTTTAAAAGTCGCATTAAACTGCCTATAGTTTCGACCTGATTCGAACCACAGTCTGTCAGAATTTATCGATATATCGTATTTAATACGATATAAATACTTTTCAAGGAAATTCGGTTTCGATAATATTCCAACTCTTTTGAGTGGAGTATTCTTAAATTTTCGTTTAGAACAAATAATAGACTCACAAATACCTTCTCGCTTGTTCTTAACTACAGAAGCTTGACTTTCAACAATCCGGTCGATATTTATTGGATGTACAGTTTCAATCTTCGCAATTATCTCATCAAGTTCCTTATTCCGCGTAACTACTAAATTTTCTCCTTTATCCGAATTCTTGTACTCTGGTAACCAAGCATCCATAAAGGCGATATCTGCCGTTTCTGCGAATATATCATCACACAGGTTGCAGGCTGGAACCGTGAATAATTTATAGGAACATTCCTTCGCATAGGAGGAAAATGTTATCTCTTTTTCCAAACCATTTGTTCCAAATAACTGCACACCAAAATTCCCATTCGGCCGATTTTCTTTCTTGGTTCGGAAAATTACGCCAGATAGTTTATGCACATTATTTTTAGAGGCTAAATAGTCAATAAAATTATTCGACTTTTGTTGTCCACAAACAATACCAATAATATATTTAAGTTTTCCCTTTAACATGGGACTATATTGAACTGCATTTCTTAAAGCCTTTGAAGTACATGGCAAAGCGACTACAGCTACTTTTTGAATTGAATCGTCTTTCAAAATAGCATTTATAGCCTGATTGATGTTTATGATTGAATAAACTGACCGAGAATATCGATATACATCATCCGCACTATGACACAACTGATAGCTAAAAAATGGAGGTGTATTTACTCTCCCTGCTAATACTGCCGTATCAATTAAGCCCTCAGCAAGAAGATGTTCCAACAAATATGACAACAACCCTCCAGAGGCACAATTAATTCTTTTTTGCTCTAAAGGATGGTACCCGACATAGCAACCAAGGTAATACCCAACGTCCTTACAATAATTAGGATGAACACTTTGAAAAAGACGATCCGACAAAGTATTCTCATCCTTTGCCTGATTGGAGAAAGGACAAACAGAACTGCAAATTGAGCATTTTTCCAGGCATTTATTGTCATTCTCAAACACAGACAATTGGTTATATTCATTCTTCACTATACGCAAATGGTTGACAGGGCATGCAAAAACACAGACACCACAACCAATGCAACAGTTCTCAGAAGAAACAATATTTGTGATGTTCATTTTCTTAATTTAGCAACTTGATATAATATGAAGCGTAGAACAGGCAAGGGGAGAAAATTCAGAATATTCCAAAGGACAACTTTTTTATCAGGTTTAACAAATTTGCAGATTTGGGTATATTCATAACGAGCTTCATTCTTCATACCCAACCGTACAAATGTGACCATTCGCATTTTATGCCACAAGGCGATAATCTTTTTTAATGCCGGGTCGTCACAAGCAAGCGTTAATTGCTCATAGAGTTTTCCGACAGTATCATTTTTATCAGGTGCTCGTCTTGGAATAACCAGTTGCTTTTGACTCCTAAAATTATAAACAGCAACGACCTGTTTTGAAAATGCAATTTTATAATATACGGCCAATCTCGCCCATGTTATTAGATCTTCACCCAATGTAACTCCGACCGGGAATCCACCAATAGCCTGAAGAACATTTTTTCTAATCATAACAGCAATGGTACATAAAGGCGGATGTGAGCAACTGGCAACTTCAAAATAATTGATTAAGATTCCATCCTCTCCTACAAATGGCAACTTGTGAATATTCGTCGGCGTTACGTTTCCTTCAGCATCATGAAATTCATAATTGCAGGCAAAAACGCTGCATTCAGGATATTTCTGGGAAAGATGATATTGTGTTGCTAGATACTCGGATTTCCATTCATCATCAGCATCCAGGAATGCAATCAACTCACCCTTTGCTTCTTCAACTCCTCGATTCCGAGCAGCAGACACACCTGCATTCTGTTGATTAATCAACCGGATACGAGCATCATGGATTTTTTCGACTTCGGCTACGCTATTATCCGTAGAACCATCATTTACAATTACAATCTCATAATCAGTGAAAGTTTGATTTAATACGGTCTGTAGTGTAGACGCAATGCTCTTCTCTTTGTTATAAAGAGGAATTACAACGGATATCTTGGGCATGGTTTAACGATTGAAATTTCTTTACCAACACGGAATTGATGACTTGCTGCCCTTCGACATTCAAATGGATAGGATCAAAAAGCAAATCATATTTCTCCGAGAATTCCGGATTCAGATCCCAATAATAAACGTAGGTTGAATCAACCTTGCTTTGAAGATAAGAGCTGAACTTTTGATACTTCTCGGGCTCATATTCGTTCAAAATTTGCGCAATCGGGGTATTTACTAATATCGTAATGATTCCTTTTTGCCTCAACAACGTCAACGTATTCTCAAAATCCGCCATCAAGTCTGTTTCGAAAGCGATATGTCGCTGTTTCCCATCCTTTATTTGTTGACGCAAATTTTCTACATCGAGTTGACCTATTTTATAATTGCTCCAATCTTGTCTCCACCCCCGAATGGAACTATTCAAGAGAGCATCCGAATACCGAGTCGAACAAATCAGTTTATGCAGCCAATAATCATAAGCAGACGTCGATTCCCTGATATAGGAGTCAATAGTTTTATTATCCATAAAAGGATAAAATAACTTATAGGAGTTCTGACTCAAACCCTTTCCTGTAAACATGAACTGGTCGACTCCATAAATCACATATTTCAAGGAATCACTATAGGGCAGCGACAGAAAATGCTTCAACATGACATAGCGATCAGCCACATTGACTCCTTCTCGGCAATACTTCGAAACCTTTACTCCGGTTTCGCGCTCAAACTTGGATTTATCAACAGCCAGCATCAGATGAGAATGTCCCAGAAACAGCACTTCCGAATGTTGATTCAATCCAAAATAACGATATAATCCTTGGTTGATAATAAACCCGATTCCTCTGTCAATACCAATAAACAAGAGGATCAGCAACACTATCTTGACAATCGTTCTCATGTGTCAGAATTGAAAATAGACGAATTGATCGCTGGACACCCCAAATAAACAGATTCCAAATACCAGCAGCATATACTCCAGAATGTGCTTTTGAGGAAGCTTCTGCTTGTACATCAAATACTCTCGAACAATAAAAAGTACCAACAATACAATAGTCAACAATGTACTAAACGTTGAACTTCCCCAGTTAATCGGCGAGATAATATCCGTACAAATCGTACATATGACATTCCACGCCGTTGCACTATCTTCAATTCGGAAAAAGATCCAGGCGAATGTCACCATAATAAAGACTAACACCTGATTGAGCAAATTAGGATGCTTTATCTTGCAGAAGTGCTCGATCAAATAAAGCACAGCGTGTATCAAGCCCCACAACACAAATCCCCAGGTTGCCCCATGCCATATGCCGCTCAACAGGAAGACCGTTGATATATTCAGAATCCATCGAGCTTGTTTCACCCGATTGCCACCCATTGAGAAATAGACATATTCGGTAAACCAGGAGGTCAACGAGATATGCCACCTGCGCCAGAATTCTTTCATTGTGTTGGCAAAATAGGGGAAATTGAAATTCTTCATAATATCAAATCCCATAATCTTGCCACTACCGATTGCCATATCGGCATACCCGCTGAAATCACAATATATCTGAAAACTGTAGAACAAGGCCGCTAAAGCCAATGTACTTCCGGTCTGCCCTGCAGGAGCTGCATATACAGCGTTTACAAATTCGGCCAGTCTGTCGGCAATAACAACTTTCTTGAATAACCCCCAGATAAACAAACCAATACCCGAGAAGACAATTTCTGATGTTATAACGGTCGGTTGTTTTAATTGGGGGATTAAATTCCGAGCCCGTTCAATAGGGCCGGACAATAGGGTCGGAAAAAAAGCGATGAACAAGGCGACATTCAACAGATTCTTTTCCTCTACAATTTTCCCTCTATAAATATCAATGGAATATGACAACGCCTGGAACGTAAAGAAGGACAAGCCAACTGGGAGTATAATGGATGTGTCTACAATATAGGCATATTTGAAAACAACCAGAATTGCCAAGGACAATACAATACCAGCAGTTACCGGAATCTTTGCATTTTTATGCTTTTGCCGGGCATATGAAATCCATCGACCACACCCATAATTTACCAATGTCGTATAGACAAGCAAAAGGACAAACCATATATGCAGTTGTGCATAAAATACATACGACGCAACGAGCAGCAGAAAATTTCTGATCTGCAACGTCCTGGTCCGATTCGTCAGCAATACGAGGACAAAGACGAGGCATAAGAAGAAGATATATCCTGGTGAGTTAAAAAACATGACAACTACCTATTTTTCATTTTGTACTTTGCCATCATACCCAACATCATTCCATAAAAGCCACATGGATAAGATATCGTAGCCATAGAATAGTTGATTACATTATCAGTCATCATCGTCAATAAGACGCCAGCCATTGAAGATCCGGCAACGATTGCGCACATTCTAATTCCTTCGTGATATTTATGACTCTGATAAACGACAAAACAATGGAAAATCAAAAATAGAAAACTACACCCAAATAGAATTAGACCAATCAAACCATTATCACACAGCATCTGAACATAGTCACAATGGACGATTCGAATTGTTCCGAACGGATGTCGAAGGGCATAAAATGTTTCTTGCAGATTTCCTGTTCCCGTCCCTATTAACTCTCGACCATGATAGAATCGATCTAACGACCATTCCCACATCGCAAAACGTCCATTTGAGTCAATATTATCTGTCGAAAGTTCTCCGCTTTCTAGTTGTGAAACACTGGCACTACTTGAATCAACAAACATTTTCTCCCTTACAGACGGAATTGCAAATACAGCAACTACAAATAATAAGATAAAACCATAAATTATCGGTAAAGACTTTAATCTATATTTAAAAATAAAAAATACCATAAAAGCCAATGTCGTTCCCATTATACTAGTCCTAAATACCCAAAGGAAACATGGTAAAATGAAAAGAATAGTATAATAAATATTACTCTTTTTGTAACGAGTTCCTTTAGTATAAGCGATCATCGCCAACGAAAACATACATATTGATATATGATTAATCGCTTTGGCTGGAGCATACCAAAATACTCCGGGAACAAGTTTCCCTATGAATGGAATAAACGAGAACGCAATTGATATTAACGCCACCATCCGAGCTCCAAGACCTGCTTTGAGAAAAACCTCCGTATCCCGCACAGCAGCTGATGCAAACAGCATAATTAGCAAAGGATAGATATATTTCAAGATTACCCGGAATCCATAGTCTGGTGCTGGACTATAGGTCAATCCAATGACAAGCCATAAAAGATATATTACATAAACAATAGACGCAGAAGTCCATTGAGTCTTACGTTTACAGACAAATAATAATCCCAATAAACAAAAAAGCTCCAATACAAACAATCGGACTGCCATCAAGTCAAGTCCTCCAGGAGCAGAAAATGCCAAAAGGCCTGTCGAGAATGTCAATATCCAAAATCGTTCAGGACCATCCAACCACATCCTCCGATGCTTGTCCAGCGGATATTTCATGGATCCCGACGATGTCAGCCATTTGTAGCCAACAATTGTAATAATCAGAAAATATAGATAATTCAGTACGTACATATTCCCGATAACGCGGCGATCTATCTATTCAGTAATTCGTCTGTATAGATTATTGAACAATACACTGAATCGATCAAATCCAAATCGTTTCACATAAGTAATCGCTTGAGCAGAGTATTGACACCACAACTCCGGCGACTCACAAAGATAGATAAGTTTCGACGCTAAATCATCAATATTCTCCGATTCATGCAATAATCCGACCTCACCTTCACGAACAACCTCCGGGAGACCACCGACACGAGAAGCCACAACTACGCATCCTCGAGCCATTCCTTCAATAGCAGTTAAGCCAAATCCTTCGCTGCGTGATGGCATCAGCAAGATATCAATTCGGTCATAATAGTGCGTCAAAGCCTCCTGAGGTTGGCGTCCGACGAACTCTGCTGCTTCGGAAAAACCTGCAGCTTGAGCTTGTTGTTCCATCTGCCCGCGCAGTGTGCCATCTCCAATAACCAGCAATCGTACTTCCGGATGAGCGACCTTAACCTTTGCAAAAGCCGGCACAACCAAATCCATTCCCTTGATTGACTCCAATCGACTGACTACACCAATGGTAACTGGCCGATTGGCCGTACGAGGTTCCTGAATTACGGGAAGACTTGCCGGGAGTGCATTATAAATGGTGAAATGATTGCGCTTTTTCAAAGGATAGTGCTCATC
Source organism: Alistipes sp. An116 (assembly GCF_002161005.1). Classification (NCBI taxonomy): domain Bacteria; kingdom Pseudomonadati; phylum Bacteroidota; class Bacteroidia; order Bacteroidales; family Rikenellaceae; genus Alistipes; species Alistipes sp. An116. The sequence continues at coordinate 17,078 of NZ_NFLR01000025.1, read as the reverse complement.
ATAAAGTTGAGAACTACCAAAGAACGAACGTTCAGCCAATTCCGTAATACAAGTGAACGCTCTTACACAATGCCGCTGTATAAAATGAACTAACGTCAGACTTGGGTAGATATCTGCTGCCGTATGGGCTGTTGTGAGAATTTGGCGCATGCCCAACAGACGCAACAGCAAAATAGGGATTGCTCCCGGAGCCATATATTGAACATGAGCAACATTAGGTTTGTACCGTTTCAGAATAGAACGCAATCCTTTATACAGAAACAGAATGCCTCTCCAGCCTCCAATTCGTACACCATTGGGGCTCATGCATACGACTTCACTGCCCGCCTTTTGAAAACGAGAAACCATATCGTCGCAGTGCTCAAAATAACAAGCGGTCACCACCCGATGACCTCCAGCCACCAAAGTCCGTATGAGATTCAATGTTTGCACCTCTGTACCTCCAGTCATCAGACATGGAATACAAATAAGAATAACCACCTCTACCTCAATTTTGAAATAATCTTTTCGATACCATTCTTTATTTCACTACCAAGGGACTGATTGTTAATCGTTAGAGAATTAACATAATCTAATCCGTTAGAGAATCCTTGTTTATAATTTTCCTCACCTCTTAAATGATCAAAAATCTTATAACCTTTTTCTATAGCTCGTCTAATCAAGAAATACAAGTGAATTTTTGTAGGAGATAAATTGGAATAGGAATGGTCGCCGGCTGGCATATAGTAATAATAAACACCATCGTACTCGAAGCCTAAATGCCATGCGACAGCAACCCGCCCAATATTTAAAGACGAAAAATGCACAATGCTATTCAGCCCTTCGACAAGCATATTTTGATGAAAATATGGTGCTTTATAAGCATGAGGCCAGCGTAATGAGTGTTCTTGGATAAACTTTTGAAAAGTTATTTTTGCCTCATCAAAAAAGCTATATTCCTTTAAAGACACCTCACCAATTTCATTCATGCGGCGAATTTGTCTCCTAATATCCCCTCTTAAACTGGACTTAAAGAACATCAGGAGTTGATCTTCATTTTGTATGTTCGATAAATTCAGATAAGGGCACGGCTCATTTCTATGCCAATTTTCATCTTTATATACTAAATGTTCCTTAATTCCATCAATGATTACTTTGTCAAAATCATAAGTTTTCAGTAAGGAGACCAGTTCATTCCAAAAAAGTCCGACATCTGAAGGCATGACCCGAAATATAGGATCATGATAATCATAATCAGAAAAACCTACAGGAAGAGCTATTTTCAGCCATATATGTTTCCAGTTTCTCCGCCATACAATCATCGGAAAGAAGACCTCGTTTCCAGAATCAGCGTCTACGCCACTAATAAAAAAGGGAGTCATGTTACGCAGTGGAGAATAAGTTTCAATCCAAGCTTTTACCAAAGTCGGATGATAAAAGACATGTGAAGTTAGAGAAGTATCTAAAAGATTCTTCCACCATGCAACATATTGAGGGCTAGATATAGTATTCCAGTCATTACAAATATTAAATGTCCACATTTTATTCCATCTTAAAATAGAGTTCCTTCTTCCAACGATTGGCCCGAACAAACACATCCGGGAGCACTCCGCTCCAAGGTTTTCCGCACGGAGCCTTCGGCAGGACATACGCGTCAATAGCCCGATTTTTCATCCGGTGCTCTTGCGAAGTCATGGCCAGAATGTGCGCATTCTTCCAGTCTATATTCCATATGTTATAGAACCAGAACCATACACAATACGCATACAACTCCACCTTGGACGTTTTGCCAACAAGTTTCCGGACAATCGTCCCGGCTGCCAAATGATCGCTCCAACCCTCACCTCTATGTGGGACAAAAATCACATCAGGCTGTAATTCCTCGATTAGGTTCTTTAACTGACCGGTTTCCGGGCAATCATATGAGATACTGCCATCCGGATAATTGAGAAAGTGAAGATTGTCAAGCGGAAGCCCCAGAATACCGGCTGCTTTGCGAGACAAATTTCGGCGCGAATCAATCAACAACGACTCTTCAATCTGACAACAAGCTGCATGGCTTTTCCCTCCGCCTGACAGAATAACGACATCGACTCGTTTCTCTTCTCGCAATAAACGTTGAATCAAACCGGAACAACCCAAGACTTCATCATCCGGATGCGGAGCAACAATGAGGATTCGACTCCATGATTGTATAGATAACTTATGTATTATAGTCAATACTCCATGAAGTACAATTATTCGCCAATATCGTATTAAAGATTTAATCATATATTACATTTCGAAGCCATACGATTCTTTCTCAAGTAAAGCTTAAATAAGAAAGCATAAAACTAAAATCGCAAATATTTATATAGGGATATTATCTATTTATTGACCATTTCAATATATTGATTAACCACACGTCTTGGCGCAAATTGCTCATACATTTTATTTGATGAGATTGTAGACAAAACCCCATTTTTCCATAAATCAATCAATTGAATAATCGCGTCTTTAATTGATTGAGCATCTGTATTATCTGCCAGGATACCACCACCGTAGTTTTTTATCATATTATTTGCAAAACCATCAGTTGGGGAAATAGCAAGGATAGGTAAGCCGGTTTGTGCATAATCAGTAATCTTACTAGCAAAAAAGATCCCCTTTTTTAACTTCGCTTCCAGAAGGACTAATACGTCATATTGCTGTAATTTATTAATTGCTGTAAGATATGAATATCCTCCTATACATTTCACATATTCAACTAAATCATATTTCTGGATTAACTGCTGAGTATAATCATTAATATGGCCCATAATGTGAAACTCAAATCTCGAAAAGCCCTGATTAATAATATCTCTTAAAGCTTGAAACATTAACTCTGGGTCCCGCTCTTTAGAAAGGTTTCCAGAATGACATAAGTAAAACTTATCTTTGTGTGTATCCCGTTCCACTCTCTTAAAAACAGATTCTACCAATCCTATATGCGGAATTATTTCTGTTTTTAGAGAAGCCAATTTAGGAAAGTATGAAGTAAAATGGGATTCAAGAGTATCTGAAGGGAATGTTATATAATCTGCAGATTGAAGCATCTTTCGGACATATTTAAGAGCTTGGTTCTGCTTACAACGTGAATAGTGATGAGTGTAAGGCTCCGGCCAAATTGCATCAGCAGGGTCATTCCAGTTTGCGATCCATTTAATCCCGGTATCTTTTCTCAATTTATAACCAACAAGATGAGTCAGATCATTAGGAGACCGAGTTAAAACAGCATCATAAGAATTCTGAGACATAAGTTGTTGAGCCTGTTCATATGCTCTTCTTACCCACCTTATTCCAGATGAAAAGTATCCCATTTTAAGGCTTGAATAAATCACATCACAGAACTGATCAATACGTGAGCCTCCATATTGAGTTTGGTATGTATTGGGGCGAAGTTGATTCCAAGGAGCATGCCATTGATCATCATATATTGGTCCCTCATCTTTTTTAGAAATTACATCTACTACTATGCCAGATTTTTTTAAGGCCAGAACAAGTTTTGCATTACACAGATTCTCAGAGAAAAGATAGGGAAGATACCCTGAAGCGATCATTAATAACCTCATATAAGAGTTGTATTAGATAAAAAATGCACTATTCTCTCACAAGCTTTACCATCACCATAAGGATTCACGGCCTTACTCATTTTAGTATAATAATCATTGTCTTCAAGAAGTGATGATGTTTCAAGTATAATCTTATTATAATCAGTTCCAACTAGTTTAACAGTGCCAGCAACTAAAGCTTCAGGCCGTTCGGTTGTATCACGCATAACCAAAACCGGCTTTCCTAAACCAGGGGCCTCTTCCTGTATTCCTCCACTATCAGTCAATACAATAGAAGATTTTTCCATTAAGTATACAAAACTTAAATACTCCAAAGGTTCAATAAAGAACATATTGTCCAAATGCGTCAAATCCTCTCCAAAAACTTTATGTATAGGATTACGTACATTAGGATTTAAGTGCATGGGATATACAAAATCCACATTAGGATACTTATGGGTTAGGTGTTTAATAGCAAAACAAATACGAATAAAACCATCACCAAAATTTTCTCTCCGGTGTCCCGTTATAAGTATTAACTTCTTGTTAGTATTTAAACGATCAACATTGTATCCAGCCTCACACAATTCCCGTTTAAGACGAGCATCCAACGCTGCGTCATTTTTAATCTTTTCAACGACACTATATAAAGCATCAATTACAGTATTTCCCGTCACAATAATTTTTTCTTCAGATATACTTTCCCTCAACAGATGCTCTTTGCTTAATGGGGTTGGTGCAAAATTATATGTTGCAATACGACCTGTCAATTGCCTATTAATTTCTTCGGGCCATGGTGAATAAATATTGTATGTACGAAGACCAGCCTCAACATGTCCAACTGGAATTTGCTTATAATATGCGGCTAATGCTGCTGCCATAGAGGTTGTAGTATCACCATGTACAAGGACTATATCAGGACTAGTCTTATCTAGAACGTCTCTCATGCCTAATAGAACGCGAGTTGTGACATCATAAAGATCCTGCCCTTGCTTCATGATATTAAGATCATAATTGGGGCATATATCAAAAATCTCAAGCACTTGATCAAGCATCTCTCGATGTTGTCCCGTAACGCAAACTATTGTTTCAAAATCATTTGATTCAGACTGAAAATATTTAACCAAGGGACACATCTTAATAGCTTCTGGGCGAGTTCCAAAGACTAATAATACTTTTTTCATAGTCAAAATGCTAAATTATCCTATCAATAGTTTCCCAAATTTTGTTTTTAGCGTTACCCACGACAAACCCAATGATATCATCAGAGTCGCAATAAATAATCCCAAAGGAAATAGTATCGTATGAGAGATAGCCCAGTTCGTAAGAGGAAATATATGCTGCATTGTTTGTGACACCAAATATAGAGCTATCCAATTATGAAAAATATAAATTCCATAGCTGTAATTACTAAAATCTTCTAAATATTTGGTAGCTGTCAGATTTTCCCAATGAATATTATGGATAATATACCAAACAGCCAAGACTCCCATACATTGACTTAACAGACTATACCAATGTAAATCCATGTATTCGGTTGGATATGCGATTTGAATAAAAAGGTATATGGCGAGACAAACATACACAAATTTAAACCGGGCAAAAAAATGTTCTACCGTATTTCTATATTGAAAAATAAACATTCCCATATAAAACCAACACGACCAAATTGGCAGTCCGTTTATACAAAGTAACTTGAAGGATAATTTAGGAAACAAGGAGACTGCTAATAAAACAGTCAATAAAACCAAGCTCTGGTATAACTTTAGTTTGAACAAATAGCGACGGACTAACCAAGATATTACAAAACACCAAAATAGAACAGGTAAGAACCACAAATGCCAAAATGCCCCCCAAACAAGAGGCTGTGGGTTAAAACCTCTACCTGTTGTAATTAGCATTATATATCCAAAAATAAAATATGGGAGCAAAACTCGTTGCACCTTATTTTTCAGTAAATTCCCAAATGTAGAATATTTACCCTTTTGAAGGAGATAAACAAACAGATAACCGGATATAAAAAGGAATAATGGCATCGCAATATTAATCAGTCCACATTGAACCACCCGAAAATACATTGAAGCATAAATATCTTTAGAGGCGGGGAAATGATTTGCATACATCATTCCATACACATGAAAAAAAACGACGCAAACTATTGCGAATGTACGCAATATAGCGATATCTATAAGTTTCTGCTTTGTCGGCATGATTCGATAGTTGAGTTTAATGACAAATTCAAAAACTCCAAAGCTTCATTCTGCTTATCTGCTTTTATTTTATTTACTCGCTCAAAATCAATCGGATAAGTAAGCAGCTCATGTGTAATCTCTGCTTTTGAATATATGAGACGATCTTCGAGACCAAATAATTTTAGAACAGATGTAAAACGGCTAAGCCCACGACTCTTATTGGCGATAGTTATGAATGGTTTATTGAAGATAATAGCAAAAACAGTTCCATGAAATGAATCAGTAACAATAAAGTCAGCATCCATATAAGCTCTTAACCAAGCTGTCACGGGTGCATAAATACATTCATCAAAGTGTTTGGGTCCAACCTGATAAAATAAGGCTGTCGGCATAATTGAGAACGGTCGAAGATTCAAGTCTTTTGCCACTTCTTCCGACATCTCTTTTTTTTCTTCTGAACTGTCCAAAAAATAACAAAATAGATTATCAGAGAATCGAGGCTCATTCTCTCGTTCTACTAAATTGATATAATCCTCTTTCTGAAGCAATAAGGTCGGATCCAAGACTTGTTTTGCATCTATACCAAAATATCGTTTACACAGATCAATTCCATCATCTTCTCGTACTGAAACAGCATCAAATTGCCTTAACAAGGAGGCACATATACGTGTTTGCACATCTGAAAACTCCCATTCTGAAACGCCAAAAGATGCCGCATATGCAATACGCTTAACATCCATACCTTTCGTAAAGTCTAGAAAGTAATTATATATGGCATTGAGGCCATAAGAATAGCGAGGACGCCAAACCTGATCACTCCCTACAATATAGGTGTCAAAGCCATATTTTTGCAACTTATCTTTTTTGTTGGAGTAGATTGGCTTGGTCGTGACAATATACTTATCTTTAAAATAATCTGTATGCTGATTAATGCGTTGTATATCTTGAGATGTACTATAAAACACATTTGTCAGTTTTGTCATCAAAGGGCCAATAAAGTGAATAATAAGCGATTTTACTGATTTTACACATCGAGCCCACAATGAAGCATTTCGCCGACGATCTTCTGTCCACACTTTATGCCCCAATCGTTTTAAGACTACTTGTAAGGCATACGCCTGCAATAAACCTCCGTAGCCATTACTTAATGGCTGAGTCAATATGCATATCCGTCTTTCTCTCATTTCAAAATTTTTCTAATAATCGATGTTCCCTTTTCTCCTAATGCCGATTTAATTTTTTGCTTAATTACAATATTTGAGTCACATAAGATATTATACATCATCTTTAAAGCATCACTCTCATCTACATTGGAAGTAAAAATCTCAAATAGCATCGGTTTATCGGTGAACTGAGGGGAAACAAACCGATCCAAATTTCCCAAGAATTCATCTTTATTACTAGCCGACATATACTCATATCCCAAATCTTCTGCGTAATGTTTGACTAGTCGATGGGATTTATTCCCATAATGCCCGGCAGCCGCAATGTATTGATCAGCAGCATCCCCAAAATCTGCACCATTGTGCCAATAATTACGAAACTCTGTCCCTTTCCCATTGTTAATTAGCAAAAGTCGAACATTATTGCCGACATGGCGATTTCCCAAAACATTTAAATCATAAAAAAAGGCTAAATCACCTACTACCCCGAAATACAATTTCTGAGGATATGCTAAAGAGGCTCCAACCAACGATGATACACATCCATCTATTCCAAATCCACCGGTATTGCAGTAAGCAAATACATCATTAGGTAGCTCAAAAAGATTCCAAGCTCGTAAGGTATTAAGAATACCCAAATGTAGAACAGCCCCGGATGGTAGGCGACTGATAGTTTGTTGTGCGATCCAAACATTGGAATATGGTAAATTATTGGGAATCTTTTTCCTGCAAAGTGCGATCTTTTCTAGACAAGACTCCAAATACCCACAAGACTCGATAGCTATATTTTTATTAGCATAATGCTGAAAGAACTCTCGCTCCGGCATCTCAAATACATAGCTTAAGGTCTTATAATAATCTCGGAGTTCGCCATCTGGACTAACCCGCCAAACGCTACGAGGCCTAAGTCCTATATATGCGCCAGAAATCTCCCCAATATGTATTAAGACATCCATAGTGCACTCTTCGCATACATAATGCTCTTGACTGGCCAACAAAGCAATAGGAACTTTATATTTCCCATTATAACCGCTTGTATGATCACAAAGAACTACAGCATTATAAGTAGCACAGAAAGCATCAATAAGTTGAATATCCTGATCATTAAAAGGCAAATGTGATCCTATGAAAATAGCTATTCGGCCTTGTGGCAAACACGGGAAATCATCATTATAACAAACTCGGCGAATAAAACGAGCTACAGGGAGTTCTTTAATAGAAAAATCACGACTGTACGAAGTGGTCAAATTGATATGAACCGGTCCACCTCCATGATGACGCAGTTCTAGCAAGGCGCGATTTAACCTTATGGTATTGGCCCATTGAGTTTCATCATCCACGGTTAAAGATATATGCTCGCTTAATAATGCTATATCATTTTGGATGATACGACGATCTATAACCTGAGGAATCATTTGTCCTATACGATCAATATTCTGAGTACTTGTGACGGCCAAAATAGGTAATTTGCGATAGTAAGCTTCTGTTAGACCTGGAATATAATTCCGAGAGGCCGTCGCCCCGGTACAACTTAAGACAACCGGTTCTCCTGACTCTGCAGCAAGTCCACATGCAATATAGGCAGCAGACCGCTCATCTACACTCGAATAAATTTCAAAAAAAGGATCAGACTGCAAGCTTCCTACAAACGTAATGTTTGTAGCGCCGGGAGATGCTACAATCTTTTTTATATTATTCTGTTTAAGTAAGGATATCAAAAGTTGAATACTCCCTTCCGCACTATAATATTTAACACCATCCATAATTTAAGACTTTTATCATTCGAGCATAAATGCCATCACAATTGAACGTTCCCCAATTTATTAGCCAATAACAATATCTTATTCCAGCATAGAATACGTATCTGATCAATCAAGATTGCTAAAAGATAAACAAAAACTAAAAAACAAAATATATATAATAAACCACCATTAAAGCCATTAAGTATTTGTATTGTATGTGTGTAATATCTATCTATCACATTAGGATTGCTATGTAATAAATATACGGCAAATGTTGAAGCTGCAATTTTATTTACAAACTTGCTTTGCAGTCTTATTTTAGAAAAACACAGTAATAAATATAAGGAACTAATAACAATTAACGGATTACAATAAGCTTCTATCCTCCAAAATAATGTTAATTTATTTTGACCAATCGCCCAAAAAGACAATAAAGACAAACCAAAACTTATGATAAAATAAATCGAAAAGTCTTTCAACTTAGAAAATAAAAAAACTTTGTGAGGATATAATCTAACATAACGAGCCAATAAATAAAGCCCAATAAACGAAACTACAGAATAACCCAATGAAATAAAATGTGTTGCCTCTGATATACAACCAAATATAGTCTGAAATACAAAGAAGTTAATGAGTACAACTCTCAACTGCCTTTCGGAGGCATTCTCCACAAATGTATTTAAAACAGGAGCTAATATAAATAAGAATAAATAAGCTTTAGGAAACCAATTTATTTTGCGTAGAAATAAACATTCAGCAAGTCCCAAATGACTAATATGAATAATGCCTAAACTTAAAAAGAGGATATAAATTCCACATGAATAAAATAAACATTGAAAAATAAACTTAAACAAGCCTCTTGCAGTATATTTTATACCAAAATATCCCGAAATCAATATAAAAACATTTACACCAACGCTACTAAATAAATCAAACAATGTCAAAATAAAAGTTTGTGCATTTTGACTCTCTGATGGTGCTTCAGGCATACCAATGGCATAAAAACCAGCATGCCGAATTAGCACAAAGAAAATAGCAATAATTCGAAGTAATTCAATATTCGACAATCGCTCAGCCATAAAAAAATAAATCGAGAAAGGAAACGGCTAATTCAACATACTCAATATGAAGATTTATACAAACGCATAAAATTATGAATTTTTGATTTTAGCTTTTCCCTTTCATTATAATCTAGTCCTAATATATAGATTCCAGCCGCAGTCGTCAATGTTCCACCAATTAATATAGCCATTAGGCGAATAAAAGATTGATTCATATTTGTGTATAATATTAAAGGAAGAATTAAAGAGAAAATAGACACAAGAACAATAGGATAAAGAACACTCTTAACAAATATATTTATTGAGAATCCTAATAATTTATGCATAAAAATAAGTCTTATCCAGTTCAAAAGCGCATATATTACAATATATATAACATATGTTATAAATGCAGCACCACCCAATTTATATGCAACCCAAGTAAAGGGAAATACTAAACACCCAATAATAGTGACACATAATTGATAATTGCGAATTTGCCCGGTTGCCATTATTGCAGTTAAACTTGTATTACCCAAAAGAAGCATTGCACTACCAATAAGTGACAAACGCAAAAATAAAGGAGCATATTCAGGTACGTTCCCTAACCATATCTGCAATATTAAGTCTGCCTCAAACTCTATTGGTATTAAAAAGAACATCAGTAAGAAAAACGAAAATTTCGCTCCTCGACAAACTAATGTTTGCATATATTTCAGATCATTTGCTGCATACGATTTTGTGATCTGAGGAGTAATCGCCGTCATGAAATTATTGACAAACTGCATGACCGCCCCTTCAACCTGAGTAACAATTCCCCGAGCAGCATTGAGCGCAACACCAAAGAACAGATTGATCAGAATATTCACTCCTTGGGTATTAAACAGATACGCCGTATTACCGAAGAAGTTCCACCCTGCGTAACCGGTCATCTCTTTAAGAAGAGACCTATCCAAACGCAACCGACCGCTGCACTCTTCGAAATGACGTTTGCAATAACCCCCATAGATAATCCGCAATATCAAAGAGATGAGAGCTAATAGAGCCGAATAAACGATCAGTTTGTCAAAGGGAGAAAAATACAATGTAGCAACAAATAACAATTTCAGCACGACCTCCAATATCCCGATATAGGCAAATATCTTCATGTGCTCATGTGCAATGATGCATGCATTGTACGGGACACTGATTAAACCTACAATGAACGTAAGAATGGATAATTGCAATACCCAATGTGCTGCATACAACCGATCTGTCGGTATATTCAATTTGGCATTCACCAACCATATTCCTATGATTTCCGAAAGCAAAAAAATCAATATGGACAATCCGATCTGAATAGAAACACTTGTAGCAAATATATTTTTCAGTTTTTCAAGATTTCCTTCACCAAGTCCAAACGTAATAAAACGACTGATGGCCCCGGACAATGATCCTGAAAAGATGGAAAACATCGCAATCGTTCCACCAACCACATTGTATATTCCGTAATCATCGACCCCTAAAACCTTTAGTATGATTCTGCTGGTATATAAACTGACCAGCATGGTAAAGGCCGTCCGAATATACAGCAGAACTGTATTTTTAGCGATACGTTGATTTTTCTGGGCAGCAGTCTCCATAGAAGGAATAAAACACGTAGGATATAGGCTCCTATTTGATTCTAAAAATTCTACATCCTGTCCATCTTCTTCTGGAGCCAGAAGAAAATACCCGTACGATTGAGGTGCGTACGGTAACCGATCCGATGAAGCAGGCGAATGAACTTGGTCTTGTGGCGGATGTGCCACTCCATGAAGTTATAGAGCCCCACGGTAATCAGCAGAGAAGCAAAGACTACGATGTACAACTGCACGTCAATCGAGCAGCCCGCCAGGTAGCCGATCCAACCGCACAATACGACAAACAGATTGAGCAGCAGAATGGCCAGCGTCGTGGCGGCATGCGAGCAGCCCAAACGGATGAACATGTGGTGCAGGTGCGTCTTGTCGGGATGGAACGGCGACTTGTGCTTCAGGATGCGGGTAACCATCACGCGGAGCGTGTCAAAGATCGGAACGGCCAGAAGGGCCAGCATGAAGGGAACCAGCCCGACGTGCTTCGGATCGTAAATCTGTCCCACGGAACCGTGCGTCAGCGTCCGCATCACAAAGACCGAGATGACGATTCCCATGACCAGCGTACCACCGTCACCGATGAACATCTTCGAGGTCTTGCCGAACAGGTTGTGGAAGAAGAAGGGGATGAGCGAACCGGCGGCCACCACGGCCAGCATGGCCATCACCCGGTCGCCGACATACCAGAACATCACCCCGAAAAAGAGGCTCGTCAGAATGCAGTAGCCCGACGAGAGTCCGTCTACGCCGTCCATCAGGTTGATGGCGTTGATGATCCCCACGGCCGCAAAGACCGTCAGCGGAATGGCTGCCCAGCGCGGAATCTGATTGATACCCCACAATCCGTGGAAATCGTTCAGGCTGTAGTCTCCGACAAAGATCAGCAGCAACACCGTACCGATCTCGACCAGGAAGCGAAGCCCCGGCGAAAGATCCAGAATATCGTCCAGCGTTCCGGTGTAGAGCATGATCATCATCGCCACAACGACGATGAACAACTCGGAGCAGTCACAACCGATACCGGCAACTCCCAGACCGATGACCGACCCAAAGAAGACGGCAATACCGCCCAACACGGGGACCGGTTTTCGCTGCAGCTTCCGCGCATTGGGATTGTCGACGATGTTCTTGTCAAGGGCAATCTTGACCAGACGCGGATGGATCCAGCTAACGCTTATCAAAGCGATCAGAAAAGCGGCGATGTACAGCATAAGGTAAAGAGATTTCCGATAGCATATCTGTTTCTGTTTTCACAACGGGCCCGCCACTCATACACACGAACTTTCGAGGAGCCGATTCCTGATTCTGCGTGCAAGAGGCATGCCGTTCCGAGGTCAGGGATTCGGCACATGCCCGAACCAGACATCGTGGTCATCGAGCCAGCCGAGCAACCGTGCCTTGTTCTTTTTCAGCGGTTGCTCCCGACGCCATACGTCGATCAAGGCATGCGCCTGATCGTGGTAGAGACAGTTGTTCGTACATCCGTAGAGCGTCACCAGCAGCAGAGCCCGCGACTGTTCGGCGCGGACGATCGGCAGCAGACTCTGGATCATCCCCAGCATCTGCCCGAAACGCTCACGGTCGCCCAGAATGGCATAGGCCGGCAACAGCAGGGCATACAATTTGCAACGCATCACGTCACTCTCGAACTGCAGGCTGCCGTATTGCCGCAGCACCTCCGTGGCCAGCGCCCGATCCTCCGCCGTCACCCCCTCCGGAGAGTGGTAGCGCCGGAGGGCCTCATGAAGCCCCGTCGGAATGCGGTCGCCATTCAGCCGCGTGTAGACGTGGCGGTTCTCGGCATTCAGAGCAACAACCTCATACTGCCCGGGCTCGACCGAGAGCAGCGGGACATACATGCAGTTCTCGACGCAGACCATCACCTCCTTGCGCCCGGCGCCGGGCTGGATGATGACCGTGGCCTCGACCCCCTTGAACTGCCCCTCGGTGATGCGGATGCGGTCGCCCTTCATCAGCCGGTCGGGGCCGGGCGTGTAGACCGGCAGCACGTCAGAGTAGGACTCGGCCACCCAGCGCAGATTGCGCATCGCCTCGTCCGAGAGGTAGGGATAGTACTCACCGTGGGCGTCGCGGACGCGCGGCAGGAAGTTGTATTGGGGAAGGAAACGCTTCATCCGGTAGATCTCGCTTTCGGAAGCGTGGATGAAGACGTAGTTGTAGAGCAGCGGATGGTTCGTGCGGACCAGTTGGCCGTGGCGTTCACGCACCTCGACGTACGACGGGGCAAAGAACTCGAAGAGTGTCTCCCCCCCCCCGCATGCGGCGATCGAGCTCCGCCTGCAAGGCACGGGCCGGATTCCCCTGGTAGTGTCCATGCCGGGACACAGGGAGAACCAGCACATACCAACGGACGGTATGGCTGTTTTTTTGGGTCCGAAGTTGTTGCGTTACCGAATCGGCCCAGTTCCAGGAGTTGCTGTTCGAAACTGCCATGATCTGTTCCACAGGGAGAAAAACGGCCCGCAAACTTCACTTGGGAGCAATACGCAGCCTTGCCAGTAAGCAAACACAATACACTGACACACAATAATTTGGATTTCCATCAAGGGCATTCGTGAAAATTTATCCATTCCACGAAAACCCATAAAAGAGCGGACAGAAATCCGCAAACCGTCCACTCTCTCTCAAGAAATCATACATCACAGAGGCAAAGGTATATAAAATGGGCTGTAGAACCAAAAAATTTTCATGTCAAATTGTTTAAAAACGGCCATTTTCATAAGGTCATTATCTGTTTAATAATCGGAGAATTAAAGACATCACACGCGCGGGAGGGGCTGGGCCAAAGTTTGGACAAATTGAACAATGACGGAATGTGCCCGAATCCGGCACGGGCAATTCCCCCTCTTCATTCGATTCCCGATCCGGTCCCTCCGTACCCCAAATTCAACACTCCACCGATCCATCCGGCCCCATCCATAGTCTGCCGAATAAGGAGCATCCGAGGGACACGCAGCGATCCGTATCCCCCACCGCTAAAAACACCCCGGCGAATTTGCCGCGAAAAGCACCTTTGCACTATCTTTGTGAAAAATCCGAAAACCATGAAAAGACGTGTATTCGTTACCGGCGGCGCCCACGGAATCGGCCGGGCGATTGTCGGGGCATTTGCCCGCCGGGGCGACGAGGTGACCTTCTGCGACATCGATTCCGTCCTCGGCACCCAAACCGCAACCGAAACCGGCGCCCGCTTCTGCGAGGTTGACGTCACCGACGCCCAAAGCCTCGAAGCGTGCATGGAACAGCTCTTCACCGCGCAGGGCGACATCGACATCCTGGTCAACAACGTCGGGATCAGCCTCTTCAAACCCCTCACCGAGCTCTCGATCGAGGAGTTCGACCGCGTTCTGGCTACCAACCTGCGCCCGGCCTTCATCACCTCGCGCCGGCTGGCCCTCCACCGCCAGCAGAACGGCAACCGCAGCTACGGCCGCATCGTCAACCTCTGCTCGACACGCTACCTGCAGAGCGAGGCGGGCACCGAGGCCTACTCCGCCTCAAAGGGCGGCATCTACTCGCTGACCCACGCGCTGGCCGTCTCGCTGGCGCCGCTGCACATCACGGTCAACGCCATCGCCCCGGGATGGATCCACGTCCGCGAGGAGGAGCAGTTGCGCCCCGAAGATCACCAGTTCCACCCTTCGGGCCGCGTCGGCACACCGGAGGACATTGCCCGCACCTGCCTCTTCCTGTGCGACGAGGCAAACGACTTCATCAATGGCCAGACGCTGACCGTCGACGGCGGTGCGACCATCCGCATGATCTATCCGGAGGAGTAGATACAAACGGTCACAACCAAACACATTCGGCCGCATGTAAATCCATCCGGCCGACCCGAAAAATAGAGAAGGCGATGCGGAGATTGTTGATCCGCATCGCCTCCATTTTAGCCCTGTACAACGACTTTTTACGCTTCGATGAAGAATAACATCGAGCCTGGAATATTCGAAATTTTGCCTATTTTGTAGCAGCAAACACCCAATCAGGAGCATCAAAACAGACTGTTGGCGGCAAAAATGGAGGCAAAAGATCTTCGGCCCACCAATTTTTTGAGAGGAAAACGCTTGAAAATCGGCGTCAAGATCCTCTCTCTCCGAAATGACAACGATATTCCTCCGCATCTTGCTTTAAATGCACTCCAAAGTGGGAACAAGCTACCGATGAAGGAGAGGGTAAAGCATCATACCAAGGAGCTTCATCTACGAAGCTCTTCGATATGATGTCCTTTCACGAAAGTCCATTTTCGACGACTACATACCGCACGGCTACCGGCAAACTGCAGATTCTCCGAACTTGCTCCCACCGTTCAGATTGAAATTCGCTACTCTTCGAACTCCTTGAGCAGATCGCCGCAGGTTTTGGTGTGGTGGCGGTATTGCATCCAGGTGATCATGATGGACAAAAGTATCCAGGCAATACCGATTACGATGATTAAGTGGCGATTTGACGAGTTATCGATGCGGGCGAGAAGCTCAACGAAAATATAGGTGATCATCGCAATGCAAGGAATCATACTGACAGCCAAGGCACAGCGGTAGAAACGACGATAGGAGATGATGGCATGAGTGACCGTCCGCGTATCACCATCAAGCAGATAATCCATACGCAATTTGCGGTTGATCCAGACGGTGGCGACAAAATCGATGATCGCCCACAGCGATACCAGCACACCGAACAGTAGCGACCAGTGGGTAGTAATACAGATAATCCAGATGGTGGGCAAGGTCAATACATCAAGTATCATGCGATTGCGAATCCCCTTGCTCACGGTTTGCACCGAACGATGACGTGCTGCTTTGAAAAAACGCCCGTTCAAACGCTCCTGCTGCTTTATCTGTGCCTTGAGTGCGTTGTAACCGGCCTTCAGTGTTTCAAGTTCCTGTCCTACATTACGTTCCATGTCCATAATATATCCTTTTAGGCGTTAGTCATTTTTGAGTCGCTCCTTGATGCGTACCAGCTTGAAGGAGACATTCTTGACCGAGATCGAGATGCCTAGGATGGCACCTGTCTCCTCACAGCTCAACCACTCAAGCCACAACAAGATGACGCTTCGGTCGACAAGTCCCAACTTATTGATCCGCTGATAAAGCTGTCTGATCTGCATCCGTTTTTCGAGGTCACGATCGAATGTGTCCGGTTCCCTCTCCGTCATATGCCTTGTCTGCACGCGTTTACGCTTATTGCTGAAGTTGATATAGTAGTTCAACGCCACACGGTAGATCCACGTTTTTATATCGCTGCGCCCCTCAAACCCATCGTATCCCTGCCATAACCGCAAAAGAATCTCCTGATGCAGATCATCGACATCGTCGGCATCTCGGGAGAACATATAGCAGACCGCATAGATAGTCTGTTCATGCTCCTTGACCAGTTTGGAGAATCGCTGTTCCTTTGTGCTCATCTTCATTCCGTTTACCTGTTAGACAAACAACCGCCCGAAAAACTATACGACAAGTGTTATTTTGTTGAAAAAAGATGGATTGACGCCAAGAGTCAGGAGTACAGCTTAACCAGGCCGAAGCCCCAAGGTCCACACGCCACTCATCACTCGCCCTCTCGGCCCCACCCCAGCTCTCATGCTGTCGCAGGCACACACCAGGACATATCTCCTCGCTCTCTCCGTCCACCCCTGCGGGGGCAGGTTCGCAGCAGGGCACAAAAAAAGGTCAGACCTTACGATCTGACCTTGAAGAGGCGGCTACCTACTCTCCCACGGGATAACCGCAGTACCATCGGCGTAAGTGAGCTTAACT
>NZ_NFLR01000024.1:0-33536 GCF_002161005.1 Alistipes sp. An116 | reverse complement strand
TGCTCCTTGCAGTATTGAACTATCTCTGCGATTCCTTCTCGTGTAAGCATCTTTCCTTTTTGGCGCGAAGTTACCGCTCTTGAAATAAATTCACTATACGCACTTCACCAGTTGCTTACTTTTTAAATAAGCTACAACATTCTTTGCCTCCTTCTCATCTTGACATATTTTTACTAACAAATAAGATTCAGAACAAATTTCATTTGGACCTAAGACCTCTATCCTAGATAGTATTCTCTTTCGACCTTCTTTATCTGCTTGTCCTGCATGTTCTGCCGCTGTTTTAGAAACTATAACTTTCCACTTGCCTATAAGTTCCCTATTACTTTTTATGGTATTAGGTGCTACATAAAAAATTCCCTTGCTGCTAAAAACGGAAATAGCTGCATTGAATGCAATTTGCGTTGTCAAATCAGCATTAGTTATAGAGAAAGGATTACGGCTATATACAATAGATGAAAAATACTTTTCAGCTTTCACTTTTTGAATAATAGCTACTGATTCACTATTTCTAACAAACGATTCTTGTGCGTCAAGATATCGAATATCAGAACTGCGTTGATTCTTATTCACATTTACAAAAGTACATGGGCCAATATATTTTTTATTCCATAGGAAATAGCAAATGCCACCTGCTATATCTACAGTTGTAAAACAATCTCTTGAATCGGCAAAATCTGCAAGATATGATATATGTTTATCATGAAGCATATCATTACGGAAATCATATAGACCTTTCCCTCCAGTATACCATTTTGCAGGCATTATCATGCTCAAATATTGTGGCTGCATTCTTTTAGCTATTCCTATAAATCTATTGTATACAGGTATTGCACTAGTTCCTGCACCTCCTCCGTCCATAACCTGATACGGTGGATTACCTACTATCGCATTGAATTTCATATTGTCATCATCATTAGCTTTCCAGAACGAGCGTCCCTTTGCCATCTTCTCTATAAAGTTCTGGGGCTTGTTCTTGATTTGGTTGATTAAATCCTCGAAATAACGTGTGTTTACTTTAGCCTTTCGGAAGCCAACGAGTGTCCGTTTGGTGATGCTTTTCGCCATCGGCGTCTTGCAAACCACAAAGATGTTCTCGGCAACGGTCTTGTCCCACACCGCCTGCTGCGCTTCAAGTGTATCGGCAGAAATGGTGCTGTCTTTCAAGCGTGCGCGGTAAATACTGTAAGCCATATAGAGCGGATATAAGCCCGACTTGGAATTGATTTCAAGGATACGGCTGTCAGTGGTGAACACTTTTTCCGTCACTTTGCCGTGGTCGATGAAACGCGGCTCGTCGATGGTATGCTCATAATCCTTGTCAAAGAAGCAATAACCTCCCAAACAATCACCCAAGTGCATGTTCACCACACGCCATGGGGTAAGCACCGTTTCCTTGTCGGGATTGCGGAACGTGCTGAAGATGTCCGTGATGCGTCCGATGCGCTCCTCCACACTCAACTTATCAGCGGCTTTCGCCATCGCACGGATGCGCTTACCTGCGGCACGGAAGATGTCCGGGTCATAGTATTTCTTGAAGGCGTTGAAACGTTGTTTGCTGACACCCTTCGGCATGAACTCCTCCCACGAGCGTGGGTCTATTTTCTCAGCGAAATTGTCAATGGTGATTTCCTCGTCCTCGTTATCCAGCTCCGCACCGTAGATAAGCAGGGGCATACGGATGGAGATACCGCGGAGTATGGAGATAGCCGCCTCGCGGTTCTTCGTTTTCTTTCTCAGTTCCTCCAGCCTGCGTTTTTCCTCCTCGGTCAGTTCCTTCTTGGGCTTCTTCTCCAGCTTCTCCTTTTCCTCGTATTCCTCATTGTTCAGTCCTTGGTTGTTGATGTCCACCTGATTGGTCTTGGGCATGGCCTTGGTCTGACCGATGATTTTCTTCAAGGCGTCGAACTCCTGCAATTCCAAATCGCCCAATTTCAGAAGCTCGTCATTGTACAGGCTGTTGTCCTCGAAGCCGTTGCGCACGACGCGCTCCACATAGACCTTTTTCAACTGTTCCAGCATACGCGGCACGTCGAACTTGTCCATGCGCGAGCCTTCGATGGAAATGACCGGGCAGAAGTTGAGGAAGTCGCCCATCGTCTTGCGGTCGTCCTGCGAGGTCTTGCCAGCCTTGGCGGAAATCTTTGCGGTCTCGGCAAGCACTTTCAGCGTGCGGTCGGGGGCGAAGTCGAACACGTAGCACTGTTCCTTCACCCGTCCGTTGATGGTGGCGGGTGTCTGCACGCGGAAGATGGTCTGCATATAGCTGGATGCCGCCGTATTGTATGAGCCGGAGAGCATGAACACGGCAGTCCATGCCGGAACGCTTACGCCCGTGGTCAGCCGTCTGCAGGACAAAGTAATGGTACGTGTCGCGTCCGGGTCTTTCCCGATGGCCTCGTTCACCATTTCAAGCGCGCCTCGGTTTTCCTCATCTTCGTCACCATCGCCCGCCACGTTTACGATGTGGAAATGCTGGAACATGGAATGCCTTTGCAATAACGCGCTCAACACCTTGGCCTCCTTCACGCCCGGCACCATCCACAGCGTATGGCGGAACACGTTCCTGTATTCCTCGTTGGCGAAAGGATAACAGCTGTCCTTGTCCTCCTTAGTCAGCAGGTTGAGAAAAGCGGAAACGTCACGTTCATGGATAAAGCCGCCGTTCTTGTCCACCCGGAAGAACTCGCGGAAATTAAATGCCACGTCCTCATCGACGAATTCATTGAGCAACCGTCCGAGGTCGTAAGTGTAGATATTCATGGCAGGCAATGCCGCATACGGATTGGGGTCTCCGAAGTGGGTCTGGTCCCATTCGTGTTTGGCACGCTGCTCCATCACGTAGTCCCACGTGTAGATTTCATTCTCCTTGAAATCGTCCAACAGATTGAACGGCGTTCCGCTAAGGCGCAACACTTTCGTGTCTTCTTTAACCAATTCGGCCATCACCGCCTTTCCGAGTTCGGTCTGCGTGCCTTCGTGCGCCTCGTCCACGATAATCAAATCCCAGGGCGTGGCGAATACCTCGTTATTTTTGTCGAAGTTGCCGCCTACGACTTCTGACCCACGCAAGTCCTGCATGGAGGCGAAATAGACATAATGAAGTTCGTCTATCCTTGCCCTGCGTTCAAGGCTGGCATGGCTCTCGCCGTTGTTCTTGGAACCGTAAGCGAAATTGGTGCGGTCATAGAATATCTTCCCGAAGTCCTCGAACCATCCGCTGTCCACCACTGGACGATGGGTAAGGATGAGCGTCCTTTTAAAGTCCATGTCCTTGACCACCTGCAAGGCGGAGAGAGTCTTGCCGAAGCGCATCTTGGCGTTCCATAGCATCTGGTTACCTTTCCTGAACTGCTTTTCCGTTTTCTCAATGGCCTCGCACTGTTCGGGACGGAATATGATGGGGCTGCGCCCGTGTGCCACCTCTCCCGGCAAAAGGGATTCCTTGCCCTCCTTGACAGCAGCAATGGCACGCTTTACTACATCAAGCGTGGTCACGAACCATTCGTTGGCCTTGTTCTCCTTGTCAAACACTTTCCTTTTTACGCCGGAACGCTCCAGTACGGCATGTACCTCCTTGTCGTTGAACGTACACAAGCCGCCACGGTTGTACAGCGTCAGTTCGGTGTGTAACAGTTCGTAGCGTATGCCTGCGGTCTGCGTGTATTGGTTGATGCGCTTCCTTGCTGCCTCATTCAGCGGCTTGCTGTTCGGTGCCAGCCCGATGACGCTCTCATCGTCACAGGTAGCCTCGCCGATTTTCAGGCAACCTTCGTGTACGGCATCGTTGATGCGGAATACGTATATCAGCTTCAGTTTAAGGGAAGAAAAGTATTTCATAGGCATTCATTTTAGGAGGTCAATGTATCGGATTCGCTTGCCTTTGCGCCCCGTCTGTGGGTCTTTGGCGCGCCAGTCCTTTATGAGGCAGTAAGTGCCGTTATGCCTGAAAATGTTGTCCGTGCGGCATCCCTCACAGGTGGTCACAGTCCGTGTGGTTTCCCCGAAAAGGTCTGTGGACATTTCCACCCTTTCGTGGCAACTGTCAGGCACGACTCCTTTCAGCCCATCCATCTGCCACACGTTCCATGAAATGATGTAGGCGATGTAGTTTACGGACTTCGCCAACGGGTCTTTCCCGAACTTGGCACGGTAGTATTCGACAAAAGAAGCAAGCATGGATTCACGGGCAATGAGCAAACTGTCGCCCTGCCATTCGTAGGCATAGAGGCTCTTGTAGGCTTCCTGCGCGGCTTCCAGCCATTCACCGGAAGTCTTGGTGTTCTCACTGACAACACGCAGTTTGCGGTCAAGCAGTCCGATACGGTCAGAAAGCGGAATGACCGCGCCTGTGGTGGTGTCATAGCGGCTGACTATATAGGGTGCCTCGCCGCAGGTGATTTCAAGACGTGTGTCACGGACATAATCCTTCCATGTCTTTCCTTCGGGGAAAGAGATTCTTTCGGGATTCGCTTTCCAGCCGTGTGTGCCGTCCTCTGAAGTGTATTCCGTATTGAACACGTCTTTCCTGCCAAACCATGCCTCGTCAATCAGGTTGTTCTGTGCGTTGCATACCCATGCAGGGGTGAACACCTCAGCCATGTCGCGGACACGCGCCGACTGGGTGTCCTTGTGCTTCAGGACACGGGGCATGATGACCTGACCGTTGGCACCCATGATGAGTTCGGGCAATATCGGGTCACGGTAGTAATACCCTTTGCCAAGGTGTTCATAGTCGGAAGTCGCCCAGAATATGTTGCACACGGCATCGCCCCTGCTCGTCGTATGGTCTTTGAGCAGGGTGGACAGCAATCCGATGGAAGCCTGCAAGATGCTGTTCTCCAATATGTCGGCTGTTTCAGGCACGTTGATACACTTTGGTTAAGGTGTATCTCCTGACGGGAGAACATAATACCTGATAATCAAGCCGTTTATTTCTCATTTGTAAAACAACAGCCGTTTCAATGCTGCTTTAATGCTTGTTTGACGCATTTTTATGGAGTGCAAATTGCCCGTTTTTCACAAAAATGTGTAATTTTGCATCCGATAGTGTATCTCCCGTCAGAAGCACCCCCATTATTCCCAAACAACTTCCGATTACAAGTCTTTCAGAATAAGCAAGTTCGCTTTGTCTATCACCGAACCGTCCAATGACGCGAGGTAGATGCGCGTGGTTTCCTCCGAATCGTGTCCCATGCCCTCGCTGATTACAGAAATTGGTATGTTCTTGCTTTTGGCGATGCTTGCCCAAGAGTGCCTGCTCACGTACATGGTAAGCGGCGCGACAATGCCGCACAGCCGGGCAATCTCTTTCAGGTACTTGTTGATGCGGAACAGCGTGCTTTTGTATTGGCTGCGCAGTTTTTTGGAAGGCAGTTTCAGGATAGGGAGCAGGTAATTACCAGAACATCCTGCGGCATATTTCGCCACAGTTTCCTCCATGCAGCTTTCCCACCTGATGTGGAGTTGTTGTCCGGTCTTGTGCCTGCGGTAACTCAATATGCCGTTCTTCAAGTCGGATTTCTTCAGATAAGCCATGTCGATGAACGACATGCCTCTGGTGTAGAACGAAAAGAGGAACATATCCCTTGCCAGTTCCCAATGCGGCTTTCCCGCCAGGTCAAGTTCCTTGATGCGTCGGATGTCCTTCAGGGATATGGCGCGTTTCACGGTCTTGTCCATTCCCTTATAGACATGCCTGAAGGGATGTTTCTGTGCGGTCAGCCCCTTTTCCACTGCACGGTTGTAGGTGGCGCGCAGGATGCGCATATAGAAAGATATGGTGTTCAGGGATGCGCCATGCGTTTTCAGCCATGCCTCGTATTCCATTATCAAGTCCTCATCCATATCGTCCAGCTGTATATCCTTGTTCCGCCTGAAACGCATGAAGCTGGACAAAGCGGACGCATAGGTTTCCGATGTGCGTTCCCTGTTCAGGCGTTTCAGTTGCCCAATGACGGAATCCATGAAATTGAAGAACGATTGCAGGCTTGTCTGTTTTCTGTAGCCATCCACGATGGCATCTGCCGAGCAGACACCTTTGAGCGTCAGGTCGCGGATGATATTCTCCAGCCGCAGTACGTCACGACTGATGTATTTTTGGATAATATGAAGATGGTGTTTCCTGTCCGCATCAGCCTGAGAGGGAACCGTTACGGACGATGTTCCGCCGTTCCACTCGCTTTCATGTACATGCAGCTCTGCCGTAATCTGGCGGACCGCGCGGTTGTGTATCACCTGATAGTAGATGCTGCCCTCCCTGCCGTCTGTGACAGAAGGACGGAATTTCACTTTTACCGATGCCATTCACGTTACTTTTTGTTATTACCATTTATTCGTGTCACTTTCAATTTCTCCTGCATCAGACTGTCGGACAACGTCTTTAAACCCTTATCGTAGCCGTCAGCTTCCTGCCGTATCCATTCGATGGCTTCCTCGTTGCGGTGGATGTCGAACACGTCATTCAGCCAAAGGATATGATTGGCGTTGCAGCCTCCCCATGAGCGGATGACACGGAACTTCAACGCATCGTCCGCATATTGGCGTTTAGCTTTCCAAAGCTCGATATTACCCCAAACTGAGAGGGTACACACGATACCCATACCGACCAAGAGAGAAAACACCTTGTTGGACTTGATGTCAAAGATGTGACGATGGATATGTTCTTGCGGCTCATCCTGCCGTTCTTCCGAACTTCGGGCAAACGATTCTTTCAAATCACGCAACAGGTGTAGAATCCGGTTCGATGTGTTAACCTCCGCCTCCCCGAACTTGGTCAGCATGGCTTTCGTCTGTGCCTGAGGCTCCTTTGCAGAACTGTCGAACAAGTCCTTTATGGGTGTCAAATCCACCGTCGATGATTGTCCGTCTGATTGATTGTTGGTTGCTTTTGGAGTGTTCTCCAACTTTCCGTTGATACTCTTGAGGTCATTCTTTATGTCCTCAAAGAGCGTGTAAACTTCATTGTTGTCCATATTTAGAATCTTATTTTACGTTGTCTCTTTTTCTTGTTCTTGCGTTTTAGCTGTTCCTCGAAATAGTTCTCTTCTGATTGACTGTCAGTAGCATTTGGCATAAATAAGCCAATAGAACCACTGTACAAATCATCGTTGCCTCTTGATTCTGGTTGAAACGTGGGCAGTTCTTCATGCCGCGAGGGCGGTTGCATTTCCATTCGCTCTGTGCGCTTGTTGCGTTCCAATGCAGTGTCAATCTTGGAGAAACTGAACCGTCTGTCAATCTTGGAGCCGCTGAACGAATAGCCATTCATGGTGAAAACCACACCCTGTACCTCGTCCGACTTACCCTTGTACTTGAACCGCATTTCCACTCCTTGTTTCTTAAGATTAGCGGCAAGAATGTTCCAGTTTCCACACCTTGAAACCTCCGATGTAAGGATGGAATAAAGCCCGTACTTGGTCTTGTCCGGTTCTTTCAGGCGGTGCTGCTTCACCCGTTCCTTGCCGCTGGCAAAGTACAGGTTATATTTCCTTGTCAGTTCCTTGCAGATGCGTGCGCTGCGTATCCGCTCGTTGCGGTCACTGATTGTCCTGCCATTATTGGCGATTCGGTTGAACGCTATATGCACGTGCGGATGCTCCTTGTCGAAGTGGCGCACGATGAGAACTTGTGTATCGGTTATCCCCATTTGTTCCAAGTATTCCAACGCTATCCCTGCCATTGCGCGGTCTGTCAGGCGGTGTTCATCCTCCTTATGAAAAGCCAATGAGATGTGTCCGACAGGCTTCGTAACCTTTGGATTCATCTTTAATTGTGCCTCGAAGCTCATGGCGATGGTGTCCTTGTTCTCGGCAAACAGACCGTCACAGACAAGGATTTTAGCGTTCTTTTCCTTGTCAAGAATATAGTTGACCACACCCCTGAAACAGCTTCCATTTACGATTTTAGCTATCATAGGAGGATAAGGTTAAGGAGTTCCTCAATCCTTGCCACGAGTATGCGACACTCCATCCTCACCGTAACAAAGCCTGCGGCGTTCGCCTTGTGCGCAAGCTGGTTCAGGTTGTTTGCCATGCCGCAAAGCTGGCGGATGTAACCCGTATGCTCCTGCGTGAGTCGTTCCTTCACCTGACCGTCCCTCATGCAACGGCGCAGGAACTCACCTGCGGATATGCCCGCATTCCGCGCCTTGCCTTTCAGCGTGTAGTAGTCCGATGTCGCCATCTTCACCGTGAGGCGGTATTTCAGTTTGTCTGCCGCTCCCTTCTTTGGACGGCCTCCTTTGTTCCTGTTGTCAGTTTTCCGTTTCTGTTCCATTGGTTTTTGATTGATTTCTATTGATTAGAATGTGATTACTGATTAGACCAACGGGATGTAGCTTCCACGGAGTTTCGGAGTGGGAGCAGGCGGTTTCGGTATGCCCGAAACACAAACTTGCTCCTCTCAAAACTCCGTTGGATTGGTTCAGGGTAACTCCGAACTACATCCCGTAAATCAGCCCTTTAATTCTCAGAGTTTACGCCATGCTTCGATGTCCTCCCCGTAGGCGGCAAGATGCTGGCGTGCGATGTTCTCCACCAGTCCCGACACGCTCATACGTCGCTCGCCGAACATGCGGACGATGCGGTCGAGGGCATCGCGCGTGCTGTGGCTGAGGAACACGGGCTTGCGGTCTTCGATGGACGGTACGCGGAGAAATTCCTCCTTGTATTCCTCCAGCGATGCACGGCGTTGCTTGCCGCTGATGCGGCGTACCACCTGTGGAGTTTTGTCCGCCTGTTCCGGCACGGCTTCACCTGTCTGTTCCTGTACAGTTTCATTTGACTTTCCCTGCTGCTCCTGTGTGTCGGCAGGCTGTGGTTCGGGCTTCGGTGTTTCCATACTCGGTTGATTGCCTAAAAAATCCTGCAATGTTGCATCCATACTTTGGCTGCTTACGTTTTTCTTCATACTTGTTTGAATTAAATGTTTAACAATGTTGGCCGTTGTGCGCACATTTGACCGATTATCGGTTGCAAAGGAAATGGCTATAAAACAGACAGTCAAACGATTGGGTGGGCTGTAGCAACAATGTATGGTTTTGCACTTTGCGCATAGCCTGAACGGTACAGGCTGCGCCGTTTTGCCATTGTGCATGAAACGGGCATTGGGAATTTTAAGGGCTTAATTGGAGCGGTCGGGGCGGATTTAAGGAAATACCCTTTGAGAAACAGAAGAACGCTATTTTAAGGTTGGCAGAAAACCGAAGAACGCCATTGGCTACCACACCAACGCCAAATGCTGCCACGCAAGTGTGAAGCGGTTGGATTATGGGCTGAATGCCTTTTCTTTGTATCACAGACGCTTGGAACGGGCATTGATGGTCAGACGGATAACGCCACTCCCGACCACTTGCTGCCACAAGCTACCACCAGACTGCAAAACCATTGTTTCAAGCGGACAACGGATTTACTTTGCAGGCAAAACGGATTATTAACACTAAAATCAGTATATAAAATGAATGTAGTAATTATTTCGAAAGAAAAGTACGAAGAAATGGTCGGCAAACTCAACCGCCTGTCCGACCGGGTAAATGAAATCCTCCGCAAGAGGGAAGGGAAACGGCTCAGCCGTTGGATGGACAACCAAGAGGTCTGCCAACAGTTGCGCATCAGTCCGCGAACCTTGCAGACGCTCCGCGACAACGGTACGCTGGCTTACTCGCAAATCGGGCACAAGATTTTCTACAAGCCGGAGGACGTGCAGCGCATCGTCCGTTTTGTGGAGGACAGACGTAAGGATGCAGCCTATCGTGGCTGTAGCATCTAATCAGACAACATAATGTACAACCACTAAATCCACTGTAAATCATGAATGACTTGATTCTTGCCGACCGTGAATTGGAGGTCGGCTTCATCGGAAAGCTGGATGCCCTGTTTGAAGGCATCGAAAGAATGGACGCAAGCCACAAGGCTTTGTCAAGTAACGAACAGTTCCTGACGGACAAGGAGGTCTCGGCATGGCTCAAGGTGAGCCGACGCACCTTGCAGGACTACCGTAACAACGGGATGGTGTCCTACTACCAGTTAGGCGGAAAAATCCTGTACAAGGAGTCCGACATCGAAAAGCAGCTGATGAGCGGCTACAGGAACGCTTACCGCTTGGAGACGTAAAACTGAACGTGCAAAAACAAAGAAAGCCGACGGGCGGACAATTTACCTGCCACCATCGGCTTTCTCTGTACAGGAAGGTCGTTTCGCTTCATTCTAACACGTGCATCGTGAATGGGTGTCAGATAGCGAAAAGAACAAATGGATGGAATTTCCTCTATTGAAAGAACAGAGTTTATCCATGATGAACCGCCGGAAAGCCATACTCTCCCGACTTCTCAGCTTGAAGGAAACGGCTATCACCATTTCAAGGCTGTACACGTCATAGCAAATCCTGTCGTCCTGCCTGATGTGCCGCACCGTTCCCTCTTCCAACAATTCCCTGTTCTTGTAAATGGCAGCAATAGCCTTGCGGATATAGCAGCCGAACACATTGAACGCATCGCACATCTCCTGCTGCGTCATCCATACGGGAGCGGTCGGCATCGTGACTGCCCCGTTTTCAGTGATTGTGATTATTCCCCTGTCCATAATGTATGTTTTTGATGTTTTCCTTATCCTTGTTCCATTCCGGCATACGGAACTTGTTGCCTATGCGCTGTGTCAGTTTCTTCATGTCCTCGTCCACTTTCTGATGGGTCAGTCGGGCGTAGATTTGTGTGGTGCTCATGCTCTTGTGTCCCATCATCTGGCATACGGTTTCCAGCGGAACTCCCTGAGAGAGAGTAATCAGGGTTCCGAAATTATGTCTTGCCATATGGTAGGTAAGCCGATGTTCTATACCGCATACTTTGGCAAGTTTAGGCATGTTGTTGGTCATGGCTGAACGGCAGGGCATATTGAAAAGTTTATCGCTTTTCCGTTCGCACTCGTATTTCTCCATAATTTTACGTGGAACATCAAGGAGAAGTATGCTGCACTCGCTTTTTGTCTTTTGGCGTTTGAATTTTATCCAAAGATTTCCTTGGCCATCCCTACTTAGGTTAGAAACATCCAGATTGCACATATCCGCATAGGCGATGCCAGTGAACGTGCTAAAGACAAACAGGTCGCGGACAAAACACAGGAACTTTTCCCGGATAGGCGTATTCATCAGCCTCTGCAACTCGTCCGTTGTCAGATGGCGGTGCTTCCTCAACGCCTTTTCAGGCGAGAACGAAGCGAACGGATTGTATTGGATTGTGCCTTGTGCCATTGCCGTCCTTGTCATTGTTTTCAGCATGATGATGTGGTTTTCTATGGTCATGCCTGAAAATCCTTTTTCCACACGCAAGTAATTGTCATACTTTTCTATGAACGCATAATCCAATTGTTTGAGAGGGATGTCCTCAATGCCATAATGTTCACGGATAAAATTCTGGAGATTGCAATAAGATGTCTTATGGCTTCTTAGAGTACTTGGCGCACGGTTGATACCCACACGTTTGGCAAAGTCTTCCATATACTCACGATACAGCTCCAACAACTTCCGCTTGTGTTGCCCGATGCCGTTCACGGCGTTCTTGACAAGTTCTGCTGTGATATACCCCTGTTCGTCAAGAATTTCTTTGTAATAACGGCGTATGTCCTCTTCAATCTTGTCTATCTTGGCATTGGTTTCTTTGGCGGTGCGGCTTTTGCCTGTCAGACGGTATGCCTTGGCATCCCACAAATCAGGTTGTACATCCATTTTCGTTGAAAACTGTGCGACCTCGGTGTTGATGGAAATCCTGCCCATGAGCGGACACAAGCCGTTTTTCTTTACCTTTTGTCGGTTGATATAAAACAATACGGCGAAAGTATTGTAAGTGGTCTTTCTCTCCTGTCTCATGGTTTCATCCTTTTGGCACGTTTGATTTGGGGTGTTGAGATAACAACTTCCTCCCTTTCATTGTCTGTCAACTCGAACTTGTTACTGATACGTTCTTGTAATCTGCTCATATCCTCGCTTACCTTGTCATTGGTAAGATGCGCATAAATTTGTGTAGTCCTCCAGTCGCGATGCCCCATCAATTCGCGTACCGTATCAAGCGGAACTCCCTGAGAAAGAGTGATTACCGAGGCATAGGTATGTCTTGCCTGATGAAAGGTCACCCGACGTTCGATTCCGCATATTGACGCTATCTTTTTCAGATTGATGTTCGTCTTGCTGCAACTGAGCATCGGGAAAAGTCTGCCATTAGGAGCTATGCCACGGTACTTGTCAATAAGTTCCAATGGCAAATCCAGCAATGGAATATGGAAAGGCGTTCCTGTCTTTCTACGCGCACTATGAATCCACCAAACACCGTCCTCCGCTTTCAAAAGGTTCTTTCGGGTAAGATTGCGTATGTCGCTGAAGGCAATGCCGGTGAACGCGGAAAAGAGAAACACGTCACGCACAAGATTGAGGTTAGGTTTAGGCAATGGAGTGTTCATCATCTGTTCCAGTTCTTTTTCAGAAAGGAACTTCGGAACAATCTGCGGATAATCAAACGTATAACCGTTAAAAGGGTCTTTACGCAAAAGTCCGTCATTGAGTGCAGACTTGATGACGCTGCGCAAGCGTCCGATAATGTTGTTCACTGTCCCCAGCGCCATTTTCAGGTCTGCACGGAGATAGAGGTCAAAAGAGGAAACAAAGGACGGGGTAAGAGCTTGGAACGGCATATCCTTTACATGATATTTCTGTCTGAGAAAATCTTTTAAGTGGTTCAATGCCACACAATACCGTTTATAAGTTTCCATTTTTCGGTTTGTGCCGACTTTCTCGTAAAACCGTTCATTGCATTTGCCATAAAACGATACAAGGGTTTCCTGCTCGGATGAAATGCCCTGAAATGCATTTTTCACCTCCAACGCTGATACGGTTTCCTTTTTCGCCAACAAATCCTTGTAAGCGGAATGGATATCCAGTGAAATTCTGTCAAGCTCCTTGTTGGTGGCTGCGGCCGGCTTGCTTTTGCCTACAGCCCTTCCTGACTTGACGTCCCATAGGGAGGGAATGACATACACCTTGGTGCTGAACTGCACCATTGACTTGCCGATACGGATTCGTCCCAAGACAGGCACCGTCCCATCGGCTCTTTCCTCGTTCTTCTTGAGGTAAAACGTTACTTTTAATTCTTCCATAAACAGCTCTATCTTTTGTTCACAAAATTACAGCCAATAGAGCTAATCATCCGTTTGCAGAATGGGGCGGACGAGTGCAAGAAAATCCGTTGGATGACTTTTTTAACCCATTATGGAAAGGAAAGCCTCACAAGCAGGATAAACCTTTGTCCTACAGCCCTGCTGAAAGGATTTTGGAGAGGCTTCTTTCGCCATAAACAGGTAATGCATTCGTAACGGAAAACTTGCATATATCCGCTGCATCTTGCTTTTTTGCCACTTGGCAGCGATAAGAAGAAAATGGAAGTTTACACGTGTGATTCAGTGAGTTACGTTATTTGTCGCAATCTTGCTTTTTTGATGCTCGATTTAGTAACGAGCAATATTCTCTGAATTACTCGATTCTGCATAGTCGAAAGAACGCTTCTCAAATACAAAAATAGAAAGTAAAACGATTTTCTCCAAATTCATATTACGGCCACGGAAAGCCAGCCCCAATGAGGGGGCGTTTCTGCGGCTAATGGGCAAAACCGACTCCTCGCAGGGCATGGCTCCCCGCATGCGTGTAACCCGTCGAAAATCCTTCTGCAGACGCTCGATCCAGTTCGTCGTGTAGATCTTCGACTGAATCCTTGCCTCATAGTTCAGATAGGTGAAGTGGGCTTTGTAGGCCGGATCCTCCGCCCGTCGTCGAAAACTGCGGTAATCCTGCTCCCATTTCACACAGAGTCTCTGCCATTGTTCCCAGGCCCTCTCTACTGTATAGCTGCGATCCCCTGTACGGAAGGAAGACCTGCCGCAGATCCTCGGCCAGCTCTCCCTTGTCGCCGTTGCGCACGCAACTCAGCAGATTGCGTTTCAGGTGCGTCGTACAGCGTTGCAGCGGGGTTCCGGGAAAAACCGCACTGATGACATCCTCCAGACCCTTCAGCCCATCGGCACACACCAGGCCAATCTTCCGAACGCCTCGTTCCTGCAACTCTGCGAGCATCTCGCCCCAGCCCAGGGCGCTTTTCGTGGGCTTGTTGAAGATCCCCAGCACTTCACGCCGCTTGTCTTCACGCACGGCAAGTACCACATAAAAAGCTTCTGTCTCTACGCTCCGCCTGCGGTGGATCTTATGTGTACGCAATCGATGAAGACGATTGGGTAATACGCCTCCAGAGAGCGCGTGAGCCATTGAGAGACATCCTTGCGAAGATAGTCCGGCATCCGCGAAATACTCGTCTTGCTGTAGTGCTCGCCGTAGATATCCTGGAATACCTCGCCAACATGTTCTTGCGTAAGTCCTTTCGTATACAATGTTCCGGCAAGGCGTTCGCATTCGTCTTCCTGATGGCGCAGGACGCCAGAATCCGGGGATGAAAGTTCCCGTAGCGATCACGGGGTATCCGGAACGTCAGCGTACGGCCATGACCGTAACTATGCCCCGGTCGGAAGCCGTTGCATTTATTCCCTGATGCGGAGTTTTCCCGGAGATATTCCCGGCGTTCCGAAAGCATCATACTCTCCAATAAGATCTCCAACAGATCCTGAAGGCCATTTTCCCGCTCCGAATGTTTGCCTCGACAAATCTAAAAAATCTGTAGACTTTTTATTTGTCCCCAAACACACTCTTTGAAACAGTATCCTCCCAGGAGGAGTTGCGCGAGTTGATGGGCCGATTGTCCGGACGCCCGGTCGACCCGACGCCCCATACCGGCTTCGGTCGGCCGCAACGTCTTCATTAATGCCGGATGTTATTTCCAGGACCACGGGGGGGGGCGATCGGCGACGGAGCTGTCGCAACGCGCGAAGTCAAGCCGAATACCATCGTCGACAGAGTCCCGGCTCGGCTGAGCCACCGGATCGAGACCGCAGAGACCGCATCCAACAAATAGTAACCGGACCTTCAGTCGGGACGTCAAGCCGGATGCCGGCCCGTCGTACAGCTACACCTAGCTAGGAAGTTTGGATGACCCCTCGGAATTGGCCGAGGCGGTGGGCCGGGGCAATGTCCGCGTGTCGTTTGCGCGGTAAAGGCCGTCGGACGCGGCAAGGCGATGTGACCACCCCCGCGGCGCGTTCCGTCGATGCAAAAGGTCCGGAAAGGAGGCCTTCGGGCGGCTCCTTTCCGGACCTTGTCGTCTCTGCCTGCGCCGGCTACTGCTCCTCGGCGTAGAGCCGTACGTAGTCGACATACATGCCGGCCGGACCGTCGTTCAGCGCCGTGATCTGCGCCGCCTCGTACAATCCCGGGAAGTTGCCCCCGACAGCCAGGTTGAAGAGGATGAAGTTGGGCTTGTGGAAGTAGTTGCCCACGTGGAGCGGATCGCTCTCGTAACCCGCCGTGCGGGTGATCGAAATCCGGTAGTAGGGTTTCCGGTTCGGATCGAGGTCCAGATCGTAGTACATGGCGATCTCGTCCTCGGTCCAGATGCAGGTGTAGAGGTGGAAGCCGTCCTGCATGCTGTACGGTGCCGTCGTGTCGAGCGCATAGTCGCCCTTGTTGTTCCAGGCCGTACCCCAGTGGCAGGCGCCGTTGAAGAAGCGGTCCTGGGTCCCCCGGCTGATTCCCGTGGCGTGGCCCATCTCGACGATGTCGGTCTCGCCGCAGGCCGGCCATCCCACCTGGTCGAAGTCGTTGCCCATCAGCCAGAAGGCCGGCCACAGCCCGTTGGCCGTCTGCGGCATCCGGATCCGCGCGTCGAGCCGTCCGTAGGTAAAGCTGTACTTGCCCTTCGAGTTGATGCGTCCCGAGGTGAACTGACGGTTCTGGTAGTTCTCGCGTGTGGCGGTCAGGATCAGACAGTTGGCGCCACTCTCCGGCTCGGGACCCACGCTGACCCCCTTCTCGCAGTAGTATTGCAGCTCGTTGTTGCCGCCGCCCGAACCGTCGACCTCGATGTTCCAGATCGTGCCGTCGAGCGTCGTGCCGTCGAATTCATCCGACCAGACGAGCCGGTAGCCCTCCGGAACCTCGATCTCCGACGAATCTTCGCTGGCCGTGCGCACGCGGATCTCGCTCCACTCCGAGGCCGTGTAGTTGCTCGCCCCGGCTTCGGCCCTCACGCGCAGCGTATGGCTGCTGGCGGGAGTCAGCCCCGTGCAGGTGATGCGGCATTCGGCGGTGCTCTGCGGCTGGCCGTCGTCGAGCGTCCACGTGTAGCGGTCGGCATGGCTTACGGCCGACCACGTGACGGTGAAAGAAGTCGGGGTGAGCGAGGCGGTCTCGACCGTCAGTTCGGGTGCTCCGAGCCGGATGATATCCTCGTTTGAGTAGGTCCGGACGCGGATCTCGTTCCACTCCGAGGCGACGGCTGTATCCGACAGGGCGCGGACACCGGCCGTGTAGGTCGTCGCTTCGTTCAGTCCCGTAAAGGTATACGCGGTGCTGCTCTGCGTCGACAGAGTGGTGCCGTCGAGGTGAATTTCGTAGGCGGAGGCCCCGGTGACTTCGCTCCAGCGGATGCCGAAGCCGTCGATGCCGATCGAATTAGGGATGAGCAGGACGGTCGGTGCGGTCAGCTGTCCGCCCTCTTTGTCCTCTTCGCTGCACGATGCGAAGAGCAGCGGCAGCAGCATTCCGGCTCCCAGGAACCTCTTTGCAAGGGTGTACATGTGTGGTCTGTAGTGCATGGGTGCAATGTCTGTATGCGGATTGTTCGATTCTCGTTTCACTGTGCGCTGCTCCGGGTCCACATGCGCACGTAGTCGACCTTCATGAGCACCGCATCGTCGAAGATCGCATCGTTGACCGCGCCACCCATCGTGCCGCCGATGGCCAGGTTCAGAATGACGTAGAAGTAGTTGTCGAAGGGCCATTCATACTCGTCGGCTCCCTGCGGCTGGAACTTCCAGGTCGAGGGTTCGCCGTTGACGTAGAAGGTGATGCAGCCGTAGTCCTGGTCGGTCTCCTGCTCCCAGAGCAGCCCGTAGGTGTTCCAGTGTCCCTCGGCTTCGGCCAGTGTCGTCGAGCCGTTCCAGTTGCGGCCGTTGTTGCCGTTGGCGTTCATCGTGTGCAGGGCGTGGGTCACCTTGTCCGGGGTCTTGCCGACGTGCTCCATGATGTCGATCTCGCCGCACAGTGGCCACGACGAGGCCCCTGTGCCCATCATCCAGAAGGCCGGCCAGGTGCCCTGACCCGCCGGAAGCCAGATCCGGGCCTCGATGTAGCCGTATTTGATCTGCACCTTCCCCTTCGTGTTGATCCGTGCCGAGGTGTATGCACGGCCTCCCATCGACTCCTTGCGGGCCTCGATCACCAGGCATCCGTCCTCCACGCGCAGATTCTCGCTGCGGTCGGTGTAGTACTGCAGCTCCTGATTGGCCGCCAGCCCGGTCTCGATGTTCCAGTTGAGCGTGTTGAGTGTCGTGCCGTCGAACTCCTCGGCCCAGTATTTCGTGTAGCCCTCGATCGGAGCGTCGGAATCGGAGCCTTCGGGTCCGGAGGCCGGCTCGCGATCGTCGCCGCAGGCCGTCGGCAAGAGCCACAGCATGCCCGCTGCGGCCAGTGTGTAAAGCACTCTTTTCATCTTTCTGTCGGTTTTCGTTTTCGGTATTTGTGGAGCAGCGGGTGCATTCAAACCCGCTGTTCCTGTCTCTCGGCGCGCCTATTTCTTGTAGATGAATACGGCGTCGATCTGCAGCGACTGCGGCATCGTGCCGTCGTCGGACTGCGTGATGGCCATGATGTTCAGACCCACGTTGCCCGATGCATCGGGTGCGAGGCTGGTCAGAACGCTCTCTTGATACTTGAGACCCTTGTCGTAGAAGTACTTGAGCGGTACCTCGATCTCGTGCCACTCGCCGTCGCGGGCAAAGCCGTACTCGCCGTCGACATTCACGATAACCGGGCAGCCGTCGATCACACCGTCATAGAGCTTCACGGCGTAGTTGCCCGTGTTGGTACCCTTCCAGGCCATGTGGAGGTAGTAGTTGTTGACGTCGGCATTGATCTGCGCGAGCTTCTTGATGTTGTCGAGGTTGGTCGAGAAGAAGCCTGCGCCGAACCAGCCGGTAGCGGTGCCGATCTGGATGTTGACCCACGAGTCTACCACGCCGTAGAAGTTGGGGCCTGCGCTGGTGCCGTCCGAGAAGTTGGAGGCCCAGTCATAGAGGAAGCAGTCGGTATCGTTCGGACGGAAGTCGGCTACCACCTTGTCCTTGATCGTCTCGTAGGTGGCCGCATCGAGCGAGATCAGGTAGTAGTTGCTGCCCGACAGCGACGCGTGGGTGTTGCCCCCTTCGCCGCCCTCACCGCCTTCGCCGGTCGTCGTAAAGGTGCAGGTGCCGAAGTCCGAAGCCGAATAGCTCTGCGTGTCGGCCGGAACGGCGCGTACGCCGACCGTGTAGGAGGTGCCGGCCGTCAGCGACGTGAGGCTGACCGAAGGCGAGGTGACCGTCTGTACGGTGGCGCCGTTGAGCTGCACCTCGTACGAGGCGGCATTCGTCACGGCGCTCCACGTAACGGTGGCCGACGTGGCGGTAATCGTGCTCTGGTCGACCGTCGGGGTCGGGGTAGCCAGTTTCGGCGTCGAGGCCGAGTTGTCGTCATCGCTGCCGCAGCCGACGAATGCCATGGCCACCAGGGCCATCAGCAGAAATTTTGCAGATTTCATGGTTGTTTTAGTTTTTAGTGAATGAAACATTAAGAGGTTATGGATTTCTCATTGGAAAACCGAATCAATAGCCCGGATTCTGGACCAGACTCCCCAGCCGTACCTCCTCCGAGGGGATCGGCATCAGTTCGTGCTTGCCCTCGACGAAGGTGCCCATCTGGGCGCGGGCCTCTTCGCTTTCGGAGGCCATGTAGGCCTTCATCGTCTGGCCGACGATGCCCCAGCGGCAGAGGTCGAACCAGCGGTGGCCCTCCATGGCCAGCTCGACACGCCGTTCGTGGCGCAGATTCTCGCGCGTGAGTTCGACGTCGCCCAGCCCGACGCGGCGCCGCACGCGGTTGAGTGCCTCGCGGCCGGCCGCAAGATCCGTATTGCTCTCCAGACACGCCTCGGCATACATCAGCAGCACGTCCGCATAGCGGATCTGCTTGTTGTTGATCGGCGAACGCGTGGCGTGAGACAGCCGGTAGGGAGTGCCGGCATTGTCGGTCATCATGGCATATTTGCGGTTCAGATAGCGGTTGCCCAGGTAGATCTCCTCCGAAGGGGTGACGATCTGGTCGTCCGTGGGGTTGAGGATCGTCACGTCGCGCCGCGGATCGCCCTCCTCGAATTCGTCGTAGAGATCCTGCGTCGGGTGATTGAAGCCCCAGCCCGTGCGCGTCGTCGAGAAGATGATCGTCGACCGCGAGCGGGTCAGCGACGTGGTCATCGTGCCGCGCGTGTAGCCGTAGCCCTCGCCGTAGTCCGAGGTCGGATCCTCCATGTACTGGATCTCGAAGACCGATTCGGGACCGTTCTCGCCGGCCAGCGTGAAGTTGTCCGCATAGTTGGGGCAGAGCGAGTATTCGCCCTCCTTGTCACCCATCTTCAGCAGTTCGGCACCCCACGTGCGGGCGGCATCGTAGTTCTTCATGTAGAGGTTGACCTTCAGCAGCATGGCCAGCGCCGCACCCCGCGTGGCGCGTCCCATATCCTCGTCGGCATATTCGCTCTTCTTCCACAGCCGGCGCTGGGCGTTGTCCAGGTCGGAGAGGATCAGGCTGTAGATCTCCTCGGCCGAGGCCCGCGGCTGACGCCAGTCGTCGGACGAGGTGATCGGGGTCTCGACCCGCGGCACGCCGCCGAACAGACGCACCAGCCGGAAGTAGTAGTAGGCCCGCAGGAAATAGGCTTCGCCGAGGATCCGTTCGCGGGTCGATTCGTCCATCGTCTCGTCGGTCGACATGCCGGGCACGTTCTGCAGCACGAGGTTGCAGCGCCCGATGCCCTGATACTGGGCGCGGTAGAAGTCGAGCAGCAGCGTGTTCGACGAGACGGTCTTGAAGTTCTCGATGTCGTAGACGTCGGCCATGTCGCCGATATTCTGGCCGCCCTTCAGTGCATCGTCCGAGGCGACGTCGCCGATGAACCACTCGCAGAAGTAGGTGTTGTTGAACTCCCAGACCAGCGGTACGTAAGCCGCGTTGACGGTCTGCAGGGCAGTCTCGCCGCTGGTGAAGAAGTCGCCCAGTTCGGTCGTCCCCGGACCCTTGTCGGTCAGCCATTCGGTACACGATGCCAGGCTCAAGCCTGCGAAAAGCGTGATGATATGCAGTATTCGTTTCATCGTTGTCGGTAATTAGAAGTTGATGTTAGTGCCGAAGAGGAAGGTGCGCGACTGGGGGTAGTTGCCGTAGTCGACACCGCCGCCCACCTCGGGGTCGTAACCCGTATAGCCGGTGATGGTGAACAGATTGCTCATCGAGACGTAGAAGCGCCAGCGGTTCATGTGCATGCGGTCGGTCCAGCGTTTGGGCAGCGTGTAGCCCACGGTCAACTCCTTCAGCCGCAGGTAGGAGCCGTCCTCGACGTAGCGGCTCGACGAGAGCGTGTTGCGCGAACTCCCGTAGGGGTTCGGAATCGTACCGTCGGGGTTGCTCCGGGTCCAGACGTTGCGCATCGTAGTGCTCAGCGTGGCCTCGGTGCCCTTGCCCTCGGTGCGCAGCCGCACGGCGTTGTAGATCTCGTTGCCGTAGACCCCCTGGAAGAAGGCCGTCAGGTCGAGACCCCGCCACGTGGCGCTCAGGTTCACTCCGTAGGTGAGCCACGGGAAGGGGTTGCCGATGGCCACCAGATCGTCGTCGTCGATCACGCCGTCGTTGTTCTGATCCCGGTAGCGGGCGTCGCCGGCGTGCTCGGTGATGCCGACGGGGTTGACGCCGAACTGATGGTCGATGGCCTCCTGGTCGGTCTGGTAAATGCCCTCGTACTCGTAGCCCCAGAAAGAGTAGAGCGGAAGCCCCTCGTCGCAGATCGTGTAGTCGCCGTAGACGCGTTCACCGCCGTTGAGTGCCGTCAGCCGGTTGCGGATGAAGGAGACGTTGCCGTTGACGGCGTATTCGACCTCGCCGATGCGGTTGGTGTGGCCGAGGGTGATCTCGATACCCTGGTTGCGCACCGTGCCGACGTTGGCCGTCGGGGCGTGGAGGTTGCCCACGTGGGCCGGAGCCGTCACGCTGAGTAGCATGTCCTTCGTGTCGCGCAGGAAGAGGTCGACCGTTCCCGAGAACTTGTTGTTCCACAGTCCGAAGTCAACGCCCAGGTCCCATTGCTCGGTGGTCTCCCATTTGCCGCCCGTGTTGACGTAGGAGAGGATCGTGGCGCCCGGGGCGATCTCGGGCGAGGTGCCGAAGGGATAGCCCACGAAGGTCGGACCCGAGTTGAAGATCGTCTGCAGGAAGGCATTGTCGCCGATCTTGTCGTTGCCGATCTGGCCCCAGCCCAAACGCAGCTTGAGGTTGTTCAGCACGCTGCTCTCCCGGAGCCACGACTCCTCGTTGATGCGCCAGGCAATGGCCGTCGAGGGGAAGTAGCCCCAGAGGTTCTCGGGGAATTTCGACGAGGCGTCGGCGCGGAAGTTCACCGTGATCAGATAGCGGTTGTCGTAGCTGTAGTGCAGACGTCCGAGCAGCGAGAACATGCGGGTCCGCGTGGCCGAATCGCCCGCCTCGGTCCGATCCTCCGTGGCCTGGTTCAGATACCAGTTGTTGCTCGTCGGATTGGAGATCGACGACCCCGAACCGCCGATGTAGTAGTAGTTGTACTCCTCGGTGGTCTGGCCGACCATGGCCGTGAGGCTGTGTTTGTTCCAGTCGTGGGTGTAGGTGAGCGTATTTTCGTAGCGCATGGTCTGGCCGCGCGACATGCTGCGCTGGATGAAGTTCTTCTCGTTGCGGTCGTAGGTCGAGTAGTCGTACTTGTCCTTGAAGGTGCGGCTCATCGTGTTGAGCAGGTCCATGCTTACCTCGGAGTGGAGCCGCAGCCCCTTGAGGGGTTCGATGTCGAGGTAGATGTTGCCCACCCAGCGCTCGTTCTTGTCGAGGGGATGGGTGTGCTCGACCATCGAGAGGGGGTTGGTCACGTTCTTGAAGTTGGACGATGCCGCGATGCGGCCGCTCAGATCCTCGCCCTGGTTGTTGATGCTGCCGGCGGGGTAGCGGACCGGATCCCACGGAGCCATGGCCAGGGCGGCCGAGAGGATCGAGGCGCCGGGGCTCGAGTTGTTGTTCATGGCGTTGCGGCCCTGGGAGTTCGAGAAGGAGATGTTCTCGCCCACGGTGAGCCACTTGGCCAGCTTGTAGGAGGTGTTCGCACGCAGGGTCAACCGCTCGAAGTCCGAGCCGATGATCGTACCCTCCTGTGAGAAGTAGCTGGCGCTCAGGGCGTAGGTCGTCTTGTCGCTGCCGCCCGACGCACTGACGTGATAGTTCTGGATGACGGCGTTGCGGCGGAAGACCTCGTCCTGCCAGTCAGTGTCGATCGAGCTGTAATCCAGTCCGTTGGGATTCTGCGCCGACTTGATGACGGGGTAGTAGCTCGAGTTGCCCAGCCGGTAGGCCGACAGCCAGGCGTTGAATCCGTTCTGGTTGAAGTAGTTGATCTGAGACTGGGTTCCCTCCAGGTCGATGATTGTGCGGGCGAATTCGTCGCGGCCCATCAGATCGAGCTTGTTCCAGCGGTTCTGGATGCCGACGTAGGCATTGAAGTCGATGTTGATCTTCTGTCCGGCCTTGCCGCTCTTGGTGGTGACGATGATCACGCCGTTGGCGCCCCGCGAACCGTAGATGGCCGTGGCCGAGGCATCCTTCAGAATCTCGGTCGAGGCGATGTCCTGCGGATTGACGAAGGTGATGTCGTCGGTGATTACGCCGTCGACCACGTAGATCGGGGCGCTGTTGTTGACCGTGCCGATACCGCGGATGCGTACCTCGGCGGCCGTTCCGGGCTGTCCCGACGAAGCGTTGACCGTCACGCCGGCGGCCCGGCCCTGCAGTGCCTGGTCGAGACCGGCGGCCGGGGTCTTCTGCAGCTGCTCGGGGGTGATCGACGCCACGGAGCCTGTTACGTCGCTCTTGCGCATGACGCCGTAACCGATGGCCACGACCTCTTCGAGCTGCAGGCTGCTCGGTTCGAGACGGATGTCGAGCGAGGTCTGACCGGCGGCCAGCGGGATGACCCGGGTCTGGTAGCCGATGTAGCTGAACGAGAGTTTGACGGGGGCTTTCTGGCTGCCGGGGATGGAGAGCGTCCAGCTGCCGTCGATGTTGGTCGAGGTTCCGTGGGTCGTTCCCTCGATTAGAACGGTGACGCCGACCATCGGTTGTCCGTCTTCCGAGGAGGTAACGGTTCCCTTGACCTGCTGCGTTTGGGCCTTCAGCGAGGTGGCGGCCAGCAGCAGGCAGATCAGTAATCTGAACTTGTTCATAGGTTTGGAGGTTGATTTGTTCGGGTGTTTATTGGATGGTGAACAAGGTGGATGTTCCGGACTGGCTGTCACCGGCGATCCAGAGATCGAATTCGCCGGGTTCGACTTTCCGCTGCATGTCGAGGCCCCAGAAGGCGAGCCTGTCGGCCGGCAGTTCGAACTCCACGATACGGCTTTCGCCGGGCCGGAGCGTTACGCGCCGGAAATCCTTCAGCTCGCGGACCGGACGTACGGTCGACCCTACGCGGTCGCGGATGTAGAGCTGGACCACCTCCGTGGCGGCCCGCTTGCCGTTGTTGGTCAGACGGCACGAGGCGTGAATCGTCTCGTCGGCCGTGTAGAAGCTCTTGTCCAGCTGCGGCGTGTCGTAGGCAAAGGTCGTGTAGGAGAGTCCGTATCCGAACGGGAAGAGCGGCCCGAATCCGGCATCGAGGTGGTAGGAGGTGCAGCCCAGCGAGGTCTGACCCGCTCCGACCGGTGTCTGGTCGATCAGCAGTTCATTGCCTGTGGCGGGGCGGCCCGTCATGTGGTGGGCGTAGTAGACAGGGATCTGACCCGTGGTCACGGGGAAGGTAACGGGCAGTTTGCCGCTCGGTACGGCCCGACCGAAGATCAGGTCGATGAGTGCCGGGCCTCCCATCGTGCCCGGGTGGAAGGCGTATAGCAGGGCGTCGGTGTTGGCCAGATCGCGGGCGATGGTGAGCGGGCGTCCGGCCATGATCACCGTGACGACCGGCTTCCCGCTGCGGCGGGCGGCGGCCATCAGTTCGCTCTGCGACCCCTTTAGGTCGAGGTCGGCCAGGCAGTGGGCTTCGCCCGAGAGAATGGCCTCCTCGCCGATGAAGAGCAGGATGGCGTCGTATCGGGAGGCTTCGGTCGTGAAGGCGGCGAGCTGTGCCGGCGAGAGTCTCTGGCGGCTGTAGTCGGCCACGGCGTCGAAGCCGATACGCAGCCGGTCACCGTATTGGGCGCGGATGGCGGCCAGCGGTGTCACAGTGTGCGATGGCTCGCCGTCGAAGGTCCACGTGCCGAGCTGTTCGGCCGGAGCATCGGCCAACGGTCCGGCTACCAGCACGCTGCGCAGCTTCGAGGCGTCGAGCGGCAGCAGATCACCCTCGTTGCGGAGCAGTACGGCCGACTCCTCGGCACAGCGGCGTGCGGCGGCAAGGTTCTCCTCGGTGTAGGTGACCCGAGCGATGCGGGCCGTGTCGATGTAGGGGTTGTCGAAGAGTCCGAGGCGGAACTTCACGCGCAGAATGTTGCGCACGGCGTCGTCCAGCTGCTTCTCGTCGACCTCGCCTGCCTCGATCAGCTCCTTGAGGTGCTGCGCGTAGACGTGTGACATCATGTCCATGTCGACCCCCGCAGCGATGGCTTTCCGTGCGGCATCGCGCGTGTCGGCGGCAAAACCGTGGGTGACCATCTCGCCGGCCGAGTTCCAGTCGGTCACCACCATGCCGTCGTATCCCCACTCGTTGCGCAGCAGGTCGGTGAGCAGCCACTTGTTGCCCGTCGAGGGGATGCCGTCGTTGTCGTTGAACGAGGTCATCACCGTCATGGCTCCGCTCTGCAGGGCCGAGCGGAAGGGCGGCAGGTAGATGTTGCGCAGCTGGCGTTCGGTGAGCGACGTCGAGTTGTAGTCGCGGCCGCCCTCGCTGGCCCCGTAGCCGACGAAGTGTTTGGCACAGGCGGCCACCGACGTCGGGTCATCGGCCCCTCCACCCTGATAGCCGCGCACCATGGCAGCACCCATCGCCTCGGTCAGGCAGGGATCCTCGCCCGACGATTCGGCGATACGCCCCCAGCGTGGGTCGCGCGAGATGTCGAGCATCGGCGAGAAGGTCCAGCGCACTCCGGCCGCCGAGGCCTCGACGGCGGCGATACGTGCCCCCTGTTCGATCAGTTCGGGGTCGAATGTGGCGGCCTGTCCGAGCGGAATGGGGAAGACGGTGCGGTAGCCGTGGATGACGTCGCGGGCGATCAGCAGCGGAATGCCCAGGCGGCTCTGCTCGACGGCGGCGCGCTGCAGCGTGTTGACGTCGGCCGGATCGATCACGTTGAGCAGCGAACCGATCTCGCCGCGGCTGATCGCGGCGCAGAGTTCTTCTGTCGTGCCGTAGAGGGTGAGTTGATTGGTTTGGCCGATTTTTTCCTCGATCGTCATGCGGGAGAGCAGTTCGTCGATGCGATTTTCGATTTGTCGGTCGGTCGCGTCGGAGGATGCCGAATCGGTTTGGCAGGCCATCATGAACAGGACGCTGCCCATAATAAGTAGGCGTTGAATCATCGTTTGAGGCTGGTTTTTTCGCTACTATAAAATTATCGGAAAAGCTCGCCTTGAACAATCGAGTACAGCGAATAAGTGGATGCACGGAGACCGGAGGTAGATATCAACCGATTGATTTGCAGCAGATCTTCTCAGACATACTTGTATCCAAAAAGTGGATCGTTGTGGGGCAGTTCCCAATGGAAAAGCCCCGATTCCGGCCTCAGAGGCGCGAATCGGGGCAAGGTCTGACGGCCGGTAAATCCGGGAGCATCACTACTTGTCCGACGGTTGTTGCGAACGGTTGTGTTTTTCGCCCGAGAATGAGCCGATCTTTTTGACGCACTCCTCGAATTCGGCTCTCGACACGCAGGCGTTTCCCTTCACCTTGGCCCGGTAATTATAGATCGTGTTGACCGAATAGCGCAGCAGGGCCGCTATCTTTGACGAGTCGGTGATTCCGAGCCGTATCAGTGCGAAGATCCGCAATTCGGTGTTGAGTGCACCGTTGCGGGGCTCGATGCGGGCTTCGGGTTGCAGCAGCGAGTTGAACTCCTCGACAAAGTTGGGATAGAGGCGCAGGAAAACCTCGTCGAAGGTGTTGTAAAACTCCTCGACGAGCTGGTCGATCTCCCTGGGCGAATTGATGTCGCGCAGCAGCTCCTTGGCCGACCCCGAGGTCAGCCGTTTGCGGATCTGGTTGCGGTACTCCTTGAAGCGGTCGATGTTGTTCGAGCAGATGCTCAGGAATACGCCGATGTACTCCTCCTTGACGGCATTCGATTCGCGCAGTTCGTTGTTCAGGGTCGTTTTGCTTTCGTACAGTTCGGAGAGTTCGCGGATGTATTCGTTCATACGCAGGTTGCTTGCCTGGAGTTCGCGCCGAAGCTCCTCGGAGCGGCGTTTTCGGCGGATCTCCACAACGGCGATGAAGCAGGCGAATAGGAAGAGTACCAGTGCGGCAATGCCGAGACCCGTGCTGAGTCGGATCTGGCGGATCTTCTGGGCGAGATACGAGGCTTCGATGCGGGGCAGGACGGTGGCTATCTGCCAGGGGCGCAGCCGGGCGTTGTAGAATTGAGCGTCGGCCATCGAGACCCGCAGATAGAGGAAGGCGCGTTCGACATCGTTCTGCGAAGAGAAGAGAATTTGGGAGAGCAGACACAAGGAGGCGTTGTCGCGTGTGGCCGACTGCAGGTCGGCCGAGGCGGAGCGGGCCAGCCAGCAGATCTGTTCGTCGGCGTGCTGGAGGAATCCTTCGATCAGCGCCTTCGTGTAGGCATATTCGGCAAAGGTGTGCGACGACGGGGACTTGTCTGCCAGGAGTCGGTCGACGACCTTGCCGGCCTCGGCATACCGCTGCTCCTTCATGAGTTTTTCGATCAGATATTTCTGGAAGGTCTCCGATTCGGGCGGATAGGAGTCGAGGACGCGAGCCAGATAGTAGTCTCTGGAGGCGGAGGCCTCAAGGACCATCTCGGGGTTGGTGAAGTATTCGACGGCGGCGTTGCAGAAGCGCAGCCGCGTGATGTAATAGTCGCCCAGGACGGAGCCGGCAAGTTCTGCGGTGTCGATCTGACGGTCGAGCAGATTGGCGGCTTCGAGGTAGTATCCGGCCGTGGTGTAGAGGTTGGCGATTTTGAGACGGGTTTCGTTGATGCGTGTCGGATCGTTGATGCGAGTTGCCAGTTCGAGATTATCCCGCAGCCAGTAGAGGGTCGAGTCGAACTGATAGGTGAAATAGGTGTCTGCCAGCAGCGACTGCAGGTTGTACATCTGGTCGAGGTTGTCCGTTTTGCTGTCGATCAGATGCTCGAGTTGCTGAATTCTGCCCAATTTCAGATCGATGAAACTCTTCTGCCGATCGATGATT
The DNA here is from genome assembly GCF_002161005.1 of Alistipes sp. An116. Lineage (NCBI taxonomy): Bacteria > Pseudomonadati > Bacteroidota > Bacteroidia > Bacteroidales > Rikenellaceae > Alistipes > Alistipes sp. An116. The sequence continues at coordinate 5,932 of NZ_NFLR01000024.1, read as the reverse complement.
TGATCCAGTTCGAGCAATTCGGCGCGGACCTTTTCGGGTTGAAGAGCCCATATTTGAAGCGGAAAAGCCAGTCCGGAGGCGAGGAACAAAAGGAGCGTTCGCATAGAGGCGGGTTTTAGAGTCCGATTAGAGGCAATTATACAACAAAAGTATCAAATTAAACCGAAAGATAAAATAGTTGGACCGATTTGTTAGGACCTGTTCATAAAATAGAACAGAAGCATATAGGTCGGCGGACATGTAATTTTTAGGGCTACCTTTAAGGAGGCAAGTGCTTTTGTAATTTCCCAGGTTACCCCGTTGGATCGCAGGATCGGGTAGTTATATGTTATGCGTCTGTCATGTGCCATGAGCCCGAAACGGCTGTCGGAAGAGATCGCACGACGGAGTCCGGGCATCTTGTTGAGTTCGCGGCGGAGAAGCACCCCAAATGAATCTGGCCGCTCCGCAAAGCGGCCAGATATTTGGCGAGGATTGCCTCCGTTTTATATGAAGTCACAGTCTATTCCATACGGTGATTACTCTTTAATCATTACGGATCTACGTCTGCATTCCGACTGTTAATCTTTTGATGCGTACGATGGGTTTTAGGCATAAATAAGAAGGACAGCACCAGTACTAATGCTGCCCTTTTTGACGTGTCGTAGGAGTTTCATTTCATCACACCAGCATTGATGCCTGAATTTCGAAGGATTTGACGGCGGCTTTTATTTGTCAATCGCAGATTGTCAATTTATAAGATTATTGTAGCTTGCTTTCTGTTGACGCTTACATGCGGTTAGTGAGGTCCTTGACCATCTCGCCGTCGAAGAGGTGCAGCACGCGGTGGGCAAAGGTCAAGTCGTACTATGATTGGGTCACCATGATCACGGTCGTCCCCTCGCGATTCAATTCCGTGAGGAGATCCATCACCTCGCGGCCGTTCTTCGAGTCGAGATTACCGATGGGCTCGTCGGCGAGGATCAGCTTCGGGTTCGACATTACGGCGTGGGCGTGGGCGATGGCCACACGCTACTGCTGAAATTCTCGGGCGTCGACCAACCTCATTTAAGCTCTCTTTCTGGGCAAGAACTGAGGTAATTTGGGAAGTTTTCAAGGTTGTTAATGTCTCTGCAATTACTCCCCAAATAAGCCCGATAAATGGAGTGCAATCCTCTTTTCCTCCGATGATGGCAATTGTTTGGTAATATTTACGTGTCCCCGTAACGGGTTTACCAGCGCATCTTTTGCATAAAAGAATGGGCGTTAATTCCCGTCAAAACATGACAATAATTGACTGAATTTCATGGAATCGAGCGTAGTAGGAAGCGTAATTCCATCGTTTTACGTTGCTTTCGTGTAAGAAGAGAGGGGCGTGTCAAGGCCTCGATTTGTGATGGAACAAGCCATTGAATGTTCGCCATATCTCGCGATTACAATCAGAAAACTGGCGTGTTTTTTCATCCGAGAATCGGTCCCCATTTGTCGGAGCAGCCTTTGAAAGTCTGCTCCTTTTTTTGCCCGTAGGACGTAATTATGCCTTCCAAGGTCCCCATTTTTGAACGAAGGGTGCCGGAAACCCTTCGGCGGTTAAAATCCGGTCTCGGCGCACGGGGTGCCCGGTAAAAAGCGACGACTTCGGAGGAGCCCCCCCCTTGCGGGCAAGCTGTTTTCTGTTACGAAATCTATTTCGCGTAACTGAAAACACAGCTTGCCGGGGGCAAAACATATAATGTTTCTGACCCCCCCCCAAAAACGGGTCGAATATCACGTCCCGTTCCCACTTGTTCGCCGGCCAATCTGAAGAGGCGAACCATCCGTTCCCGAAGCCGACATCGGGAACAAAATTGCCTTGAAATGGGATGAATAAATCTTGAGCTCAAACCATCATGAGATAGTGATGCCAGGAAATCAATACGGATTGAAGTCTTGGCGTCTTGATCTCCAGACGTCAAGAACCCCTGATGTCCCGAAATCATGAACTCTTGGACTCGTGAGCTACAGAGGTCAAGAACTCCAGATCTCAAGAGTTCTTGATGCCAGGACTTCAAGAAGTTTTGAAATCTGGAACTCAGTTCCTGTTGAGGTCTTGGACTCATGGCTTCTTGATTTCCTGAAGCCATGTTCTCTTGGCCTCAAGAGCCCTTGATGTCTTGTTTCCCTGAGTTCATGATACCATGATCTCTCGATCTCCTGTTTTATTGATCTGTTGATGTCAGTAGGCCCCTTTATGTTGGGAAGCAAAAACATTAGGACGTTCTAATGTCCTCCTTATCGAGGTTACTATGGCGTATGGTTCTACGCCTCGAAAATCAATTGAAATACTCTGTTTGGGCTTGCTACCGACGCCAACCTGTGCCACACCGACGCCAACCACTGCCATAGAGCGCAGATGGTGGAGAAAACGCCTCCGTTGCCCCTATATTCGCTCTCGAAACCTTAAAAGCCAATTATTATGCAAGAACATGAACCTCGGGGTGACAACCAAACGGTGTCCCTCGACTCCGGGACTTTATCGAGAAAAGTCTCCAACTACGAGCGTCTCTTCCTGCTGCCGGTCAAGACCGCGGCTCTCCACGGCAAGGCCATTTATGTTCGTCCGGAGTTTCACCAACGGATCCAGCGAATCGTGCGACTCCTCGACAACGGCAAAATCTCGATGTACAGCTATCTGGACCGCGTGCTGGAACACCACTTCGCAACCTTCGACGAGGAAATCACGGCCTGGTGCCGCAATCGGCTCCAGTCGCTTTCCCGGGATCTTAAAACGACACTGCCATGGGAATAGTCAATGTGGAATCCCGAACCTTCGAGCGGATACTTGCGCGGTTCGAGGAGTTCGCCCGACGGATGGACGCGCTCTGCCATGCGCACCGTATCGGCGCACCGGAGCCATGGCTGGACAACCAGCAGGTCTGCCAACTGCTGAATATCTCCAAACGGACGTTGCAGACCCTTCGCGGCAACGGGTCGCTCTCCTATACGCAGATCAACCACAAGATCTACTACCGAACCGAAGATGTGCGGTCGTTCCTTGTGGTGCTGGAGGCACGGCGCAAGCACGAACAGAGGCGCAGAAACGGAGTATAAACAGTGGAATCCGATCGTGATACTCGTGGTGGTGTCGGGCCGGATCTCGCATCAAACAGACGAAAAATGGGCAATGAATTGATTACGGAGCATGACGAGCGGATCCGCTCGTACTTCCAGGCGCTGGAGCGTCTTTCCAAGGCGTTGGAGACGTTGTTTTCGAAGCGCAAGTCTTCGTTGGACGGCGAGAGCTTCTATACGGACGAGGAGCTTTCGCAGCGGCTGAAGATCAGCCGCCGGAGTTTGCAGGATTATCGCAACCAGGGACGGATTTCCTACATCAAGTTGGGCGGCAAGATTCTCTACCGCTCCTCGGATGTCGAGCGGATGTTGGAGGAGGGGTATCGCAACGAGTTTCGGTAGACAAGGGGAAGAACGAGGCTGCAAGACCGCACAGACAGAAGGCAGAAAGGGAACATGGGTAACCGAGCCATCACGGGGTGTCGCCGTTCATAGTATTTCTCCTTTTCATCGGTAGCATCTTCCCAAACGGGCCGGAGCGAATACGACAACCTTTTTCCCGGGGGCTCCATCTGCGGAGACCTCTTCCGGGGAAAAACCTCGGGGCATGAGGTTGGCATTTCGCTCCGGCCCATTACCTTGCTGCCGGATGAAAAGGAGCCGGGACAAAAACAACGGCCGGTCTCGGGATCTCCGGGAGCCGGCCGTCATCGGGAAGTAGCTACATGTTGGACTGGGATTCGTCCTGCCGCCGTGCGCGGCGGCGGATCAGACGGTCCATATCCTCGGAGATCTTCAGCTCGGTGATCTGTGCGTAGCCCTGAGTGGTGGAGATGTTCGCATGGCCCATCATCTTGGCGATGCTCTCGATGGAAAGCCCTGCGGAGATGGCCAGCGTGCCGAAGCTGTGGCGGCTCTGGTGGTATGAGAGGTTCTCCCGGATGCCGACGATGATGCCCAGCTGGTGGATGTCGTGCCAGATTCCGTCGCGCGGTCCCAGCGGGAAGACCGGCTGCGTGTCGTCCGTCCGGTTGTAGAGCGCGAGGATCTGCTCGGCGATGGGATGCAGCGGGATGAAGGCCTCGATGCGGGTCTTGACCCGTTGCTTGCGGATGTAGCTCCGACCCTCGGAGGTCTGTCCGATGTGGCGCGGGTAGAGCGACTGCATGTCCGCATAGGCAAGTCCCGTCAGGCAGGAGAAGAGAAACATCCGGCGGATCCGCTCCAGCCGCGGATCCGCCTGCGGGTGTGTCAGCAGGCGCTGCAGATCCTCGCGGCTGATGGCCCGATGGCGCGGCGGGACTTTCTTCTCGTACGGGAGATCCTCCAGCGGGTTGCATCGCAGGATCTCCCGATCGACGGCGATATAGGCCAGACGGTTGAGCCAGGTCAGGCTGCGATTGATGTAGGAGGGACTGCGATGCTGCGAGCTCTTCAGGTAGAGTTTGAAGGCCTGCCCGAATGCCTCGGTCAGATCCCGCAGCGGGAGATCCTCCTCGCCGCGGCTTTGCAGGAAGCGCCGCAGGTTGCCTTGCATGAGACGCGACTCCCGCCACGTGGAGGTCGAGCCGATCCGTTCGGCACGGCGCTCCAGCCGCTCGAGTTCCGCCTCGCCCGTTGCCAGCAGGGTCGTCGGAACCGGATGGCGCCCGACAAGCCGCTCCTTCAGCATTGCGGCGCTCACCACGCCCTGCTCCTCCAGCATCTGTTCGTAGGTGCGGACAACCCGCTGGCGGAAGGCTTCCAGATGGTTGTTCTCCCGGGGCGAAAGGATCTCCCCGCGGCGGGCATTCCACATCTCGGGCCGGCAATAGATGCCCGTTGTCAGCACGGCACGCTTGCCGTCGATACTCAACCGGCACCAGACGGCCGTCGTGCCGTCCGCCCGGACCTTCTGGCGATCGATATAACAGAAGACTCGAAAGGTACTTCGCATGGTAGAAAGGATTTGAACGATGAATAGACGGGTTTACAGGATGAGTTTCAGGTCGCTCGTGGCGGCGATCAGCCGGTCCATATCCTCGAAGAGTTTCCGGGGCGTGACGCGTGCATAGATCTGTGTGGTCTGGATGTTGCTGTGGCCCAGCATCCGGCTGATGGTCTCGATCGGAACCCCTTCGTCGAGGGTGATCAGACTGGCGAAGCTGTGCCGCCCGGCATGGTAGGTCAGCGCCTCCGGGATGCCTGTCAGCCCCCGAAGCCCCTTCATGTTGGCCTTCACCACCTCGGCCGACTGGTGCGGGAAGAGTGTCTCCCGCTCCGCATCGCGGTATTTGTCGAGCAGGACCAATGCCTCGGGAAGCAGTTTTACCCGGGCTTGGTAGTCGGTCTTCTTCCGCCGGTACTTGAGCCATAGGGCGCCCGATTCATCCGTGTAGAGGTTCTCCCCGGTCAGGCGCGAGACGTCCGCATAGGAAGTGCCCGTATAGCAGGCGAAGAGGAAGAGGTCGCGACTCAGCGAGAGCGACCCTCGCTGTGCGGGAATATCCAGATCGCGGATCTTCTCGAAACTGGCGCGGCTCAATGCCTTGGGCGTCGTCTCCACCTGTCGGGGCAGCTTGTAGTAGGCGAAATGCAGCTTCTCGGAGTGTCCCTCCTTGAAGGCCAGGCGGCAGATCTTCTTCACCACGGCCAGGTAGTGGCGCACCGTCTGCAGGGCGTAGCCCTGCTCGGTCTGCGTGAAATCCTGATACTCGCGGATGAACTGTTCGTTCAGTTGTCCGAAGGCAAGGTCCGGGAGTCCGAACCTTCGGCGGATAAATGCCTCCAGCGAGCGTCGCGTGTAGACGTAGGTGCTCAGCGTGGTTCGGGCGCAGTCGATACCCACCCGGCTGCGGAGTCCTTCGATGTAGCGGTCCAGCAGGCGGAGAAGGGTCATGCGGGTCTCCAGACTGCCCTGATA
>NZ_NFLR01000023.1:0-35766 GCF_002161005.1 Alistipes sp. An116 | reverse complement strand
CCTGTTCTGTAAACCTAACTGCAATATTGTCAATGAACCGGATGGTTCTACCGAACCTACTTTGTTTTAATTGTTAAACTTTATAATAACCAGTCCGGATTTTTCCCGGACACGAATGATGTCATATATAAAATCCGTAGTGTTATATCTTTTATAAATCTTTTGCCTCTATATCATTCTCGATGCCTCTTACTCCTTCCTTAAGACTGCGTATTCCTTTACCTATACCTTTCATCAGTTCAGGGATTTTCCGGCCACCGAAAAACAGCAGGACAATCAATACAATGAAGATTATCTCCTGAGTTCCTATTCCAAACATCATTACTTATGTATCAGGTATTTGATAAACAGATATCCTCCAAAAATTTGAAAAAGCATACCAGGCATTCCTATCCTGAAGTCTTGAATGGCATTGTAAAAGTTGCCTTTTATTATCCATTCTCCCAATGTTCCTGTTATCTGATAAGATAGTACCACTATTAGTATAAGCGGCAATGAAACTTTCCGCCATCTGTGTGCTGTATATCCGGCGGCAATGGCCAGCAATACGGATTTGAGCAGAATGGCAGGAAGTGAACCAAAAGCTGGCATCCCGAACATCAGGGAATTGACAATCGGAGAAGCTAATGCGGTCAACAACCCTACTTTCCACCCATATTTGTAAGCACCGACAAGGGTGAAAAAATAAATGGGAAGCCATGTTACTCCGCCTTGCGGAATGAGATGGAAAAGTTGGGGTAATGCAATGTTACCCACTATAAATATTGTAGCGGCTAACCAAGTCTTGGACTCGGCATAGCCTAAATCATAAAGTTTTACTGTTGTTTGCATAATAATATACGTTTACTTGTTAATCAATCCATGTTGTTTTAACCAGTTAATAATGCTTGCTTGAGCATCTGGTACACTACGTGCCGGAATTGACGGGCCTTTTATTACGTTGGCATCTTTTTCCATTTCTGCAATAGTCGCCACAGATTGCGAAAAGCTGCTGCCGCCATGCGTTACAAAAGGAATGACGGTCTTGCCTTTGAAGTCATATTCATCAAAGAATGTATAGATGACCATTGGCATATCGTACCACCAATTGGGATAGCCTACAAATATGATATCATAATCCGACAAGTTTTTTATATGGTTAAGCAGTTTTGGACGGCCATTGGCTTCTGCTTCCTTTTTTGCATCATCAATCAATGCTTTATGAGGAGTGGGATAAGTGCGTTCTGTTTTTATGGCGAACAAGTCTCCTCCCGTTGCCTCTCTTATAATGTGAGCAATATATTCCGTATTACCATAGAGTTTTCCGTCGGATAATACACGACTGGCACCCGATGCCGCATCTATGCCATCGGGTTCCGGCCATGTAAAATACGCAATTAAAATCTTTACGTTATTCTGATGTCCGTGAGCTTTCATTGTCACTTCCGCTTGCTTGTCATTGCACATCATTTCCGTGTGGGCATAAAGCATCGCTACGCACGAAAACAGCAGCAATGCACTAAGTGTCAAACCAATCTTGTTCATATCAATGAGTTTTTAAGTATTAAAACTATTTCCAGGCAAACAACCTTTTGAAAAATGGGGTCTGCTTGTTGATAAAATTCCGTATGATATAGAAAATGCCGCCAATGGAGTCTTCATGATAGCATTTTTCTTCCAACGGGCACCACCCGGTCTTATCGGGATTTTGAATATAGGGAACAAGGCATTCAAAATCCACTGGGATGTGTGCTTTCCGCAATAATGTCAGGGCGGACAAGCTGATTGTATCTGTATAGACTTCCTTGATGCCTCCCATTACCATCAGTGCCGCTGCCGCCTTGCCGACTACCTTGTCTGCAATGTACGCTCCTTTCAAATAGGCAGGATGATGACATACCAGTTCATACAGGTCATTCACGCCTTTTTTATGAAAAGTGCGCGTGTCTTCTCCTTGTGCTATCACGCAAGAGCATTTCTCTGCGTGCAGCCGTTTAATAAGTTCTTGTTTGTTTTCCTTATTCATAATGTCCCTTGTTTCAATTGTTCTACAAACCGGTCGATACGATGCAATTCGTCCGGTATCTTAATGCTTTGTGGGCAGTGTGGGGTGCATTGGTTACATCCGATGCAGTAGCTTGCCTGACGCAGGCGAGGTACGCTCCGGTCATAACCTACGAGAAAAGCACGGCGAGCCTTGCGGTAGTCCTCGTCCCTGGAAGAAGAAGGCACATTCCCCTCATTGATGCACTTGTTGTAATGGGAAAAGATGCCGGGTATGTTGATACCGTAAGGACAAGGCATACAATACTCGCAAGTGGTGCAGGGGACGGAAGGATAACGCAACATCTCCTGCGCCGTATCTTCCAGCAGGGCAAGCTCATCCTCCGTACAGGGGTCGAGCGGCGAATACGTCCGCAAGTTGTCTTGCAGATGTTCAATATAGGTCATTCCGCTGAGCACGGTCAGCACGCCGGGAAACGTGCCGGAGAAACGGAAAGCCCACGAAGCCACGCTCTCCGACGGGCGGCGTTGTTTGAGACGGGCGTTCAGATAATCCTGCAACGAGGCAAGCCGTCCGCCAAGTAACGGTTCCATTACGACGGCAGGGATGCCGCGTTTCTCCAGTTCGGCATAGAGATATTCGGCATTGAAGTTCATCCCTGATGCGTGGCGATAGTCCACATAATTGAGCTGTATCTGTACGAAGTCCCAACGGATTTCGTCGTGCAGGGAAAGCAGGTAGTCGAACACCTTGACATCGCCGTGATAGGAAAAACCAAGGTTGCGGATGCGCCCAGCCTTACGTTCTTCGAGCAGGAAATCGAGTACGCCACTCTCGAAAAAGCGTTGCCGCAGGAATGGCATCCCGGTTTCTCCACCCACATTGTGCAACAGGTAATAATCAAGATAGTCGGTCTGCAATGCCTCGAAAGAATGGTGGTACATCTCCAAAGAAGCATCGTAGAGCGCTTTCCCCCGCAGCCCTGTCCGCGCCAGATGGTGGTTGGACATTTTCGTGGCGATATAATAGGAATTGCGTGGATGGCGCGAGAGGGCAATGCCCGTAGCCGTTTCTGACAAACCGCGCACGTAAGGTGGAGCCGTGTCGAAATAATTCACGCCGTGGGCAAGGGCGTAGTCCACCAGCCTGTTCACCGCCTCTTGGTCTATCACTTCGCCCTCGCCGTCCGGATTGGGCATCATCGGCCAGCGCATACAGCCGTAACCGAGCAGCGATACGCGGTTGCCGTTATGCGGATGGGTACGATAGGTCATATCCCCCAGTTGTCCTGTTAGGGAAGACGGATTTTCTTGCCTTCCTCCGCACGCCGCCAAACCCGCCGAAGCGATGCCTGCGGCTCCCATCCGTTTGAAGAAGTCGCGTCGGGAGATTGTTTTATTCTTATCCATTGTATTTTGATGTTTATTGATTCGATGATAATCCGTCCGGATTGAGGCTGACCCCTGCGGGGACAGGGCTTGAAATCTTCGAGAAGCACCGTCCCCAACGGGGAAAGTGTTTATCCGGCTCGATTGGTGTTATCCCCGCTGGGGAAAGTGGTTATCTTGACGGATTGGCTCTGTCCCCTGCGGGGATAATGCTTCTCCAGACGGATTAGAGCTTTCCCCGGATATGAGCCTATCTCACCCCGGACATGAGGCTACCTCAGATCGAACTTGAGGTAGGCTAAGGTCTGACCTTTGTTCAGACCACTCGGTGCGACTCGTGTCCTTCCACGTAAATCGCGCTGAACGGTCGTGCCGGACAAAGGTTCTCGCAAGCCCCGCAGCCGATGCAGCGTTCCGTATTCACGACGGGAATCTTGGGCGAGCCTTCCAGCAGCGGGTCGGACGGCACCATCTGTATGGCACCCGTCGGGCAATGACGGGCACAGTTGCCGCACTCCACGCCATCGGTCAGCGGCACACAGTTCTTCTGTATCCATACGGCGTGGCCTATCTGCGTGGCACTCTTGTCTGCTACGGTTATCGGTCGTATCGCTCCTGTCGGACAGACCTCGCTGCATCGGGTACACTCCGGTCGGCAATAGCCCCGCTCGTATGACACTTCGGGCTGCATCAGTTTCATCAGGTCTGTGGACGGACGTAGCACCTCGTTGGGGCAGACCGACACGCAAAGTTGGCAGGCAGTGCAATGGTGTGCAAAATTGCGTGCGCTTAATGTTCCGGGCGGAACAATGGGCGTAGCGCGTTTGGGGATTTTCTTGTCCTCAATGACTGCCAATCCGCCGTCCACTTTCTTCTCCCACGCCTTCAGGGTGGCGGTGGTTGCCAATATCGTCGTGGCGGTCAGGAAAGAGCGGCGGGCATCGTCAATCTGTTTTTTATCAACCTGTTGTGACGGGATTGAAGCATCGGTGGATGCATTCACTTTCTTTCTGAACCGATAGGAAATGGCCCCATGTGTGCAGGTGTCGATGCAATCCATACACGCCACACAACGGCTGTGGTCCACCGTATGCTCCTTGCCGTTGATGCACGCAGCCTTGCACTTGCGTGAGCACAAGCCGCAGGCATTGCACTTGTCCGTATCTATGTGGATACGGAATAAAGAAAATCGTGAGAGAAATCCTAATACTGTACCCACTGGACAAATGGTGTTACAGTATGTCCGTCCGTTGCGCCACGCCAATACACCTATGATAATGAAGGTAAGTGCGGCGATAATGAATGTCGGCAGGCTCTTTATCCAGACCGAAGTTTCATAAAAAGCATAACTGTCCATCTGTTCCGCGAAGTAGGCAAACAAGTTGTTACCCCATTGGTATATCGGCGCAAAAAGGTTACCAGCAATCCTGCCGTATGAACTGTATGGTGCAAGCAAGGCGACGAACGAGCCTATCCCAGCAATCAAAGCAAGGACGAACACTGCCAGCACCCCGTACCGTAAGATATTCTTGGCAGGTGAATAAGAGAAACGGTATTTCTTTTTCTTACGCCGTCCACTTATCCAAGAAATAACATCCTGCATCACACCCAAAGGGCAGATGATTGAGCAATACACCCGTCCGAAAACGAGTGTCAGGACAACGAGCAATACGATGACGCCCACGTTCAGGGCAAGCACTGCAGGGAGGAACTGTATCTTTGCCATCCAGCCGAACCAAGCGTGTATCGTTCCCGTGAAGTCGAGGAACAACAATGTGACGAGCGCGAAGAACAGGACGGCTAATGTAATTCTGATTTTGCGTAACATAAGGTTTAACGGATAAAATTGGTTTGTATTCTCTTTTCACGTTCCGGATATTCCAGCCCCATCTGTTTGCCTGCCTCGATGCTGTGCATCAGCCACGCCATATTGCGCCCAAGTGTCCGCATGATTTGCAAACCTTCGCCATCCTGCCGGACTTCTTCGGGCGTATTTCCATGTACCATCGGCCAATACTGCGAAGGCACTACCGGCATCCCGCGATGAATGAAGTAACGGTTCAGCTGGTCGAGTGTGGAAGTGCTGCCCGACCGTCGGCAACTGGTGACGGAAGCCGCAGGCTTGCCAGCCATTTCATTATTGGTACGGGCGCAGAAAAACGCCCTGTCCATAAACGAAGTGATGTTGCCTGCCATCGCAGCAAAATGCACGGGTGAGCCAAAGACAAAGCCGTCATATCCTTCCGCTTTGTCTAAAAACTCATTGACTGCATCGTTCATATAGCAACGCCCCGTCTTGCTGCAAGCACCACAAGCCACACAACCCGATATAGGCCGTCTTCCAATCCAGAACACTTCCGAATCTACATTCTGCTCTTTCAATCCTTTGCCCACTTCAGTCAAGGCGGTATAGGTGCAACCTTCCTTGTTTGGACTGCCGTTTACCAACAATACGTTCATCTTTCTGCCTTGATATTCTCCTGCCGGATTATCCAATACTTCTGCGGCATGCAGTCCGCCTATGCCCAGCCCGGCACCGATGGCGACAGTACCCATCTGTTTCAGAGCCTCACGGCGGTTCATCTTAGGATATTCTCTTTTGTTCATACGCTATAAATGCTTTATATTCTTTCGGATACAAAAATAGCGTGCCCCGCCGGGAGCACGCTTATTTGAATCAAACCATTGCTTGTGCAAATCAAACAATCAGTTTTTCTTCAGTTCAATCAAGGTAATTTCCGGTATGGCTCCGATACGGCAAGGCAGAGTTCCTCCAAGCCCTATGTTCACATACAGATAGCGTCCCTGCTCTTCATACAGCCCGTCACATTCGGGATAAAGCCATGCAGATGGAGTATATTTCCCTATCCGCAACTGCATGGCATGGGTATGTCCTGATAGAGTAAGAGGAATGTCGGTCTGCGGCAATACTTCAGCTTTCCAATGGCTGGGGTCGTGCGACAGAAGAATACGGAACATGGATTCCACACCACTTTGTGCAGCCAAAAGTTTTCCTCGCTTGACTACACTGTGTGCACCACAGCTTTGATTCTCTACGCCTACAATGGCAATGCTGTCCTTGCCGCGATAAACAATACGGGATTCGTTTAATAAAACATTCCATCCCAGACTTCTTTCCTTATCAATCAAGGCGTGTACGGCTTCACTCCTCATGGATTCTTTCGGGAAAGAAACATAAGGGGCATAATCGTGATTTCCAAGTACCGAGTATACACCATCGCGTGCTTGCAGCTTTTTCAGTGCTGGGATGTAAGCATCCATTTCTTCGTGTGTAAACGAAACCAAATCACCCGTGAAACAAATCATGTCCGGTTGCAAAGCATTGACGCTTTCTACCACTTTGTCAAGGAAACCGGTATTGCCCCGTAAGCCATCCAGATGGAGGTCGGAAATCTGTACAATGCGATAGCCATCGAATGAATCAGACAAATTGGCAAAACTAATGCTTTCCTGTTTTATCTCATATCGCGTTCGTCCGATAAAATAGCCGTATATTACCGCCAAGAACCATATACTGACCAATATGATGGAAGCAAACAAAAACGGCTTATAAGAAACTTTGAATACAAAAAGTTTTCCCACAAGTGCTGCCAAACCATACAACACTTGCGGAAAAACAAATAATATACTTCCCAATAAAAGGGATGTGACTATCAGAAACTTCATCTATTCAGCCAGTGTCCGTGTGAAAAACTCAGTCAGCTTTTCCACCGCCGGGTCCACTGCTCCCTCCTTATCATAAAGGTCGATGTGCGAATAGCCAGGGATGGTGTACACCTCTTTGTCCTTGCCCGGCAGGGCGTTGTAGATGCGCTCGGTCTGCCATTCGGAGTCTGCCTTTTCGCCTACCACAAGCAGTACGGGCTGGGTCAGTAGGTAGATGTTCTCGATGGCGGAGAAGGCCATCTTTGTCGCTTGGCTGCGACGCAGGTAGAAGTTGTCGGCACGCGGATGCCAAGCACGAGTCGTGCGATAATATTCATAACCTTCACGGAAGGATGGTGCGGTGTTTTCGTCCGGTTCCGGGCACATATAGACCTTCATCAGTTCCTCGCCACGGGCTTCGCGGGTGCGCTGTGCGGAAACGTCCTCCAGTAGCGCAATTTGTTCTTCCACACTGCGTCCACGTAGCCAGCTTTCACGGTTGGCGGCACCGATGTCGGCGGCACTTACGCCTGCCACGGCACGGATGCGGCGTTCGGTCGAGGCGGTGGCTATGACGTATCCGCCTCCGGCACAGAGGCCGAGGGCACCGATGCGGTGTTCATTCACAAAAGGTAGCGTCACAAGGTAGTCCACAGCATAGCGGATGTCCTCCACCCGCTCGTAGGGTGCTTCCGACCAGTGCGGTGTACCACCGCTTTCTCCGGCGTATGTGGCATCGAAGGCAAGGGTGACAAAACCTTTCTCTGCCAAGCGGTAGGCATACAGTCCGGCGGACTGCTCCTTGACACTTCCGGCAGGATGGATGCTGAGGATGGCAGGATACTTCCGTGTCTTGTCAAAGTCTTTCGGCAGGAAGAGGTTGCCCACCAATACAATGTTGTTGCTACGCAGGAATGATACCTTGCGCACAGTCACGCCACTGGTGGTATCCACGGGAGTCACTACGTAGGCCTCGGTCTGGGGCGTGCCAGGTAGACCATCGTTCTGCGATTGCGCTACGGCTCCCGAACAGGCAAGCACGAAAGCGACTGCTGATAGGATTGTTTTCTTCATATTCATTCATTTTTAATGATACGTTTTACGGATACAAAAATAGCGTGCCACGGCCGAGACATGCTTAATCGAATCAAACCATCGTTTGCTCAAATCAAACCATCCCTATCTTTACTTGCCGAATCCTGTAAACCATTTCACGGTATCTGGATCGTAGTGCGAGAAGAACAGGCTTTCGCTCTTGTCCAGCTTGGCGATGGCATCCATATCTTCTGTGGAGAGGGAGAAATCGAATACATCAAGGTTCTGCTCCATGCGTTCCTTGTGCGTGGACTTCGGAATGACCACTACACCGCGCTGGATAAGGAAACGAAGGGCTGTCTGTGCCACGGACTTGCCGTATTTCTCGCCGATGACTTTCAGAACGGGGTTGGTGAAGAAGTCATTGCGCCCTTCGGCGAAGGGACCCCACGACATGATTTGTGTGCCGTACTGCTGCATGATTTTCTGCGCTTCTACCTGTTGGTTGAACACGTGCGTTTCCACTTGGTTCACCATCGGTTTGATGTCGCAGAACTCTGCCAAGTCAATGAAACGGTCGGGGTAGAAGTTCGATACACCAATGGCGCGGAGCTTGCCAGCCTTGTACGCTTCTTCCATGGCACGGTAGGTGCCGTAGTAATCATTGAACGGCTGGTGGATGAGCAGCAGGTCGATGTAGTCCGTCTGGAGTTTGCGCAGGGACTCGTCAATGGATGCCTTCGCCTTCTCATACCCGGCATTGGATATCCACACCTTTGTCACAATGAACAACTCCTGGCGCGGGATACCGCTTTTCTTCACCGCATTGCCCACACCTTCCTCGTTGGCGTATGCCTGTGCCGTGTCCACCATGCGGTAGCCCACGCTCAAGGCATCCGACACGCAACGTTCACATTCTTCGGGAGTCACTTGATAGACCCCGTAACCCAAAATCGGCATTTCCACGCCGTTTGATAATCTTACTGTTTGCATAATTCGTTTCTTTATGTGGTTGTTACTATTTAATATCTTATTCGTCTGCTTTCTTCCATTTGTTCCCGAAAGTTGTCTGCTCCGTTTCCACGTGTCCGCGATGCCCGTGGATGGTGCAGGCATCAAGAGCTGCTTCCAGCGCACGGAACTCTTCATCGGTCAGTTCCACATTGGCGGCACCGAGGTTTTCCAAGATACGTTCCTGATTCTTCGAACCGGGGATAGGCACCACGTTGGGATATTTGTGGAGCATCCACGCAAGTGAAATCTGTGCGTTGGTAGCATTCTTCTTCGCTGAATATTCGGCAAGGATGTCGAGCACGGGCTGGTTGGCGATGATGTTCTCACGGCTCAGTTGCGGAACGAATTTGCGTACATCGTCCACCGCCTCGAATTGCGTGTCCGCCTTAATCTTGCCCGAAAGGAAGCCGCTGGCTATCGGGGAGAAGGGCACTACGCCGATGTTGTGTTCCAAGCAGTACGGGAATATATCCTTTTCGCAATCGCGCTCCAGCATGGAATAGAGGTTCTGCACGGCGGCAACGGGAGTCACGGCATGTGCCTTTGCCAATATATTCACATCCACCTGCGACATACCCCAAGCTCGGATAACGCCCTCTTTGATGAGCCGCCCCATTGCAGCAGCTATTTCCTCAAACGAAACGTGTTCATTGACGCGATGCAGGTAGTAGAGGTCGATGTAGTCCGTCTGCAAGTTCTTCATCGATTGCTCCAAATGCTTGCACGTGGCATCGTAGATACTTGTACCGTCCGCAATCTCCGATTCGTGGAGGAACATCTTGGTGGCAAGCACGATGTCCTTGCGGAACGGGGCGACAGCCTTGCCCACCAGCAATTCATTGTGTCCGGGAAAGAACATCACATCGCCATACACCTCCGCCGTGTCAAAGAATGTGCAGCCTGCCTCGTATGCCTTGCGGATAGCCTCAATACTGTATGCCTCTTCGGGCACTTGTCCGTAGCCGTGGGAAAATCCCATGCAGCCCATACCAATCTCGGATACTTCGAGATTACCAATCATTCTTTTCTTCATATTCGATTTTCTTTGTTAATTATATCATTTTTAGTAATTATTCAAGGCCACGGGCTGAATCCTTTTCCGTCTTTGGATGTCGTTCCGGTACGTGCGCCATCATCACGCAGTTTCTCCGAATCCTCCGATGCTCGTGCGCCTACGATGGAGTATTCTTCATAGACCTTGTCAAGCGAAGCGGCTTCTTCATCCGTCAGGGTGACAAACCTGGCTCCGGCATTCTCGCGCATGTGCATCGGGTTCTTCGTGCCGGGGATGGGTACGATGAACGGCGCACGGTGCAACAGCCAGGCAAGGGCTATCTGTACGGGAGTGGCGTGCTTGCTGATGGCGATGTCCGACAGGGTTTCCACCAGTCCCCAGTTGGCACGCCGTGCCTCGGTGGTGAAGCGCGGGTTGCTGACGCGGTTGTCTTCGGGATGGAACACGGTATAGGGATTGATGTCTCCGGTCAGATAACCTTTACCCACCGGACCCCAAGGTACGAAACCAATGCCCAGCTCGCGGCAAGTGTCCATGACTTCTACGTCTGAAACGCGCGACCAATAGGCGTATTCATTCTGTATGGCGGTCAGCGGTTGCACCTTGTGGGCACGCCGTATGGTGGCGCTTCCGGCTTCGGACAGGCCGAAATGCAGCACCTTGCCCTCGGCTATCAAGTCGCGCACCGTTCCTGCCACGTCCTCTATCGGGACTTTCGGGTCTACACGGTGTTGGTAGAGCAGGTCGATATAGTCGGTACGCAGACGCCGCAGACTTTCTTCCACGACCTTGCGGATGTGCTCCGGACGGCTGTCGAGCGGCGTGTAACCGAACTTGGTGGCTATGACCACCTGCTTGCGGAACGGCTCAACGGCTTCTCCCAAATAGCTTTCGCTCAATCCCGACCCGTACACTTCGGCAGAATCGAAGAAGGTGATGCCGTGTTCATAGGCATCGCGGATAAGGTGGATGGCATCCTCGCGGGTGACAAAGGGCGGAGTGGAGCGCACCATGTTCATGCAGCCCAATCCGATGGACGATACGGTCAGCCCTTGCCCAATCGTGCGGGTGGTGTTATTCCCCTTTTTCACAGGGTCGGCTTCGTTGGCGGCGATTCCGGTATGCTGTCGCGCTAACATGTCGGACGGAAACAGGGTGATGCCAGCCACCGCAATGCCTAAGTTCTTGACGAAATCTCTTCTATCCATAATTTCATTTTTTATTCCGTTAACAATTTATTTTTCATCTAATTCTTTTCTCTTAAACCATTCCGACAACAAATCTGCGACTTGTGTATTATTCAAATCCGACATCGGGAAATGGGTATTTCCATGCAATCCGACATCGGGTAAATAGACGACAGAAGCATCCCCACCATGCCTATTGATACACTCTGCAAACAAACGGGCCATTTGCATACGAACGCGCCAGCCGTCCTGACCCCATACGTCACTTGGCTCTGGGAATATTGTCACCATAGTAAATGACAATCGGAATACGGGTCAATCGCTCAAATTCAGCCAACGAAACGACATTAGCCGTCAATGCGCCCAATGGATTGATTGTCGGCAAGGAATCAGGGACTTCTCCTTCCGGGAAAACAAATCCGCTTCCCGGTTCGTATGATACGATGGCACGCACGTTCTTGCTTTTGATTGCCGTATGCCATCCCGGTCCTCCACCTTGCGAATGTGTGACAAGGATGCCTCCTCCTATCTTGTCAAACAATGCGGCAACGGCATCGGATACCACTTGTTCATCGTAAGGTGCGGTGTCTGGTGTCATCTGGCGGAAGAACTGTTCCAATGCTTCAGTCTGACGTGGAAATTGACTTCCTTCATAATAATCAGGCCACACGCCTATACGGAATGTTTCATACCAGAACTGGTCATCAGGAGTAGAATTTATTTGTCCTGATTCCATACCACGTCCTGCACGGCCACGACGAGGTTGGTCGATGAGATAAATGCCAAAACCTCGGCGCAGGAAGATATTGGAAAATCCCTCCCTACCATCCGGGGTCGTTTCCCATGTCTTGGCCGACTGACCCGAACCATGAAGGAAAACAAGAGGGTATTCACGAGCGTTTGTCGGAATTTGATAAGAAACATAGGTATGGTCACCATGCAATGTTTGTCCATTCGGCTCAAGAGCATGATGAGTATCGTAAACACCCTGTTCTGTTTTTACTGTGCCACCGACAAAAAAACTTCCCTGCTCACGAATAACGAGCGCATTGTTTGGCTCCCCACATGCCATGCACACAAGCGTACAGATAAGCAAAATCAAATAACCATTCTGTTTCATTTTCGCTTAACTTTGATTATCATCCAAATTCCAACTTGTATTATTTTCAATTGAACAAATTACTTGATGTCCTCATGAATATCATCCAGCAGAGCTTGCGAGAGGCGTGCCCCGTGTATCTCAATCTTCGACAGCCCATCCTCTATTTCTTGCAGGTCTTCCGGTGTCAGCGTGAGTTCGGTGGAGGCGATGTTATCGTCCAGATACTCCAACTTGTCCATGCCGGGGATGGGGACGATGAAGGGTTTCTGCGTCAGCAGCCATGCCAAGGCAATTTGTGCCGACGATGCCCCTTTGCGCTTGGCGATACCGTTCAGCATCGTAACGAGGGGCATGTTTGCCTGCATATTCTCGCGAGTGAAACGGGGGAAAGTGGCACGCAGGTCGTTGGCTGGGTCGAAGGTCATATCGGCAGAGATGGTGCCAGTGAGGAAACCCGTACCCAGCGGTCCCCAAGGCACGAAACCGATGCCCAGTTCCTCGCATGTAGGGATGACCGCCTGTTCCGACTGGCGTGTCCAAATGGAATACTGGTTCTGTACGGCTGTGACGGGTTGCACGCGGTGGGCACGGCGAATGGTGTCCGCTCCGGCTTCCGACAGTCCGAAATAGCGTACCTTACCCTCGGCTATCAGGTCGCGCACCGTTCCTGCCACGTCTTCTATCGGCACGTTGGGGTCCACGCGATGCTGGTAGAGCAGGTCAATGTAGTCGGTCTGTAAGCGGCGTAACGACTGTTCCACCACTTTGCGGATGTGTTCCGGTCGGCTGTTCAGCCCACCTTCCTCCGAAATCATGCCGAACTTCGTGGCAAGCACTACATCGTGGCGGATGGGTTTCAACGCCTCGCCTACCAGTTCTTCGTTGATGAACGGTCCGTATGCCTCCGCCGTGTCGAAGAGTGTGATGCCCATGGCGTGCGCCGTGCGAATGACGTTGATGGCATACTTCTTGTCCGCTCCCTTGCCCGTGACGCCGCTCAGGTTCATGCAGCCCATGCCGATGGCGGAAACTTCTACTTGTCCTAATTTTCTTGTTTTCATGCTTTTCTTCGATTGTTATTTCAATGTATTAATCCATTGTTCCAATTCCTTTTCCGGCGTCACCATGCGGTCGAAATGCTTGGAATCGGAACTGAAGCGGAACTCATGCCCGTGTTCCACTTTGGCACCATTCTTTTCGGCAACAGCGGTCATGTCTTTCAGCACCGTGCCGGGCCACCCTGCATTGGTCATGAACGGAACCACGGTCTTTCCCGTAAAATCGTTCTCCGACAGGAAAGTCAATGCCGCCGGTGCCATTTTGTACCACCACGTGGGACTGCCCACGATGATGCGGTCATAGTCCTTCACGTTCACGCCGAGGGACTTCAACGCAGGCTTGTAGCCGCACTCCACTTCTTCTTGCCCTTGATGTACTACGTCGTCGTAACTGCCCTTATACGGGGTCACAGGCTCCAACCTTGCGATATCACCTCCTACCGAAGCCTGTACGCGCTCGGCAATGCGTTTGGTATTGCCTGCCGTGTAGGAGAAATACACAATCAATGTCTTCATGTCTTTATTTTTTAATTGTCCATAGTCTTGCGCCATGACGGGAAATGCCAGTAGAGCGCAAAGCAAAATCAATGTCGTTTTTATATTCATTCTTTTCAAATTATGCTCATTCAAGCTGACGACAGAGGCTCTCCGTGTTTGCGAAGGCTGTCGTCGCTGTTTTCAGTGCTTATCCTGCCGGATTGGTGTTGTCGGAGATAACGGCGGCAAATGTTAACAAAGATAAGTCCGGATGTCATCCTACATCAAGTCCGGGTTCATGGTACATCAAGTCCGGCCTCATCCTACCTTAAGTCGGACTTGAGGCTATCTCATGTCCGGGGTGAGGTGGCCTTATGTCCGGGATGAGGTAGGCTCGTGTCCGGGTCGTCCTTTGCACGGCTGGTGGTCACTACGTATGCCCCGGTGATGACCAGTACGGCGGCTATCGGCTTCTCCCACGAAAAGGTGTCTTGCCCCACGAAAATAGCGACTACGGATGCCACGATGGGTTGCAGGTTCATGTAGATGCTGACCGTCGTGGCGCGCAGGTGCTTCAGTCCGTATGGCGTGAGGACATAGCCCAACATGGTGGGAAAGACGATGACAAACGTCAGTCCTGCTATGGCCTGTCCTGTGCTGGCAGCGGAGAAAACCGCTTGAGAGCCGAAATCGCGTGCGCCGAAGGGCAGCATCATCAGTGCGGTGAAGAGGAAGAGCCACTTCATCTGCGTGATGACCGTGTACTTCTGCGCGATGTTGCGCATGATAATCAGATAGACCCCATAGCCCGTGATGCTCAGCACGGCAAGCAGCATCCCTGCCAAGTCGTTCTCGCCCGACTCCGTCCCCATGCTGCGCACCACCAGCAGCAACGCCCCGGCGATGCCCAACGCCACGCCCGCCACCTTCTGCCGCGAGATAGGTTCGCGAAGAAATAGTGCCGCTAGTAGCATGACCACCACCGGACTCAACGCCACGATGAGCGAGAAATGCACCGGCGTGGTGTATTGCAGGCTGACCGCCGTGAGGTATTGCGACACGATGAATCCCATGAAGCCGCCCAAGGCTATCAGCAGCAGGTCGCGCACGCTGACCTTCTCCTTCTCCGCGAACAGGCTTGCCGCCCAAAAGCACAGGGTGGCGACCGCCGTGCGCGAGAGCATGTAGCCCAACGGACTCATCCAGCCCGACAGCAGGAACTTGGTGACGGGGATGTTCAGCCCGAAGATGACGTTGGCGGTCAGCACGGCGGCATGGCCTTTCAATTTGTTTGCGTTCATACCGTTATCATTAAGGCACTACGACTACTTTGATTACCTCCGGATTGCGGCTTCCCATTAACGCCAGACCTTCGTCCAGTTGGTCCCAGCCGTGCAGGACGTGGGTCACCAGCGGTGCCGGGTCCACCCGCTTGTTGGCGATGAGCAGGAGCAGACGCTCGAAGAAGTCGCGCCCGTCTTGCGCCAGTACGCCGGTGAGACGCTTCTCCATGCCGCCATATTCCCAGACGTTCATCGGCAGCGTCACGTTCTCATCATCGAAGAAAATAGATACGCACGCCACATGACCGCCGAACTTCACGGCACGCATGGCGGTAGTGAACGTGTCGCTTGCCCGTCCGCCGCTGGCTATCAATACGCTGTCCACCGGCTCGCCGCCTGTCAATGCCATGACCTGCTCCAAAATGTCGCCTTTCTTGTAGTCGATGATGTCCGTCGCGCCGTATTGCCGTGCCAGTTCGAGGGTATGCGGACGGGAACCCACGGCGATGATGCGCCCTGCTCCACGCAAGGCTGCTGCAGCCACACCCATTAGCCCTACCGGGCCTACGCCCATAATCAGCACCGTTTCGCCGAAACGTATGTGCATCTGCTCCACACCCGTAAATCCGGTAATCAGCATATCGGGCACCATGACTGCCTGTATGTCGGTCACGCCTTTCGGTATCCGTGCCAGACGGTTGTCGGCATCCACCGCTTTTACCAGTTCGGAGAATACACCGCCGATGGTCGGGTCATCGGAGAAATAGGCGTTCAAGTCTTGGTGATACTTCGCCTCTCCGCGTTGGGAACGGTAATGACGGAAGTCAGACCCCGCACTCGGCATGACGACCCGGTCGCCCGGCTTGAAGTCCTTGACCATCGAACCGACCTTTTCCACCACGCCCACGCCTTCGTGCCCGATGACTTTGCCAATGGCTTTCGGCCATGCAGCCGTCTTTATCAGGTGAATATCCGTTGTACACGTGGCGACTGCCGTCGGACGTATCAAAGCATCGTAGGGCCCTATTTCGGGAACCGGCACGTCCTGCCACGCCGCTTTTCCTTTTGATTGCAATACATATCCTTTCATGTTTCTATGGAATTTTGATGTTTATATACCGTTTTGTTTCAACCATTCCTTTATCAGCCTGTCCGATGAAACCGCTGCACTTCCACGGATAGCAAGCCCGTCTTTCACTTCCGCACCGGGGCAGACTTTCCGGATGTCATCTACGCTATGCCCCAGTCCGCTGCCCTCATGGGTGCAGAACGGCAGTATCTTCTTCCCGGTGAGGTCGTATGCCTCCAAAAAAGTGAACACGCACATCGGCATCGTGCCCCACCAGTTGGGATAGCCAAGGATAATCGTGTCATACTGTTCCATATTCTTGACTTGTCCTGTCAGCGCGGGGCGTTCTTTGCTTTGGAGTTCCTGCATGGCGACCTCGGTCATTTCCGTATAGTCAGCCGGATATGCCTTGACGGTTTCTATTCGAAAGCTGTCCGCATCGGTCAGCGCGGCAATCTTGCCCGCCACGCATTCGGTGTTGCCCTGTTGCAGCTTCTTGATAACGCCGCCGACATAGTTCTCGCCCCGGCGTGAATAATAAACTATAAGTGTTCTGCTCATTGTCCTTTTCGTTTTTGATTACGGTGCAAAGTTACGCTGCTTTTACCTTCTCTATGTTTCACAAAAGGTGTCTAATGTTTCACCAAAAGCACAAATTGTTTTGCACTCTCCGAATAATGCCGTAATTTTGCGGCATGGCAAAGGATAAAGAACTGAAAATCGTATATTCCACCCTGTTCCAATTGATAGGCTCGGTGAAACTGAAAGGCTGGTGCGTCCACATGGTGTGCCTGCAAGGGGAAGGCTTCTTTACTTATGGCGGTCGTCCGTTTCATGTGCAGGAACATGATGCGGTAGTCATCAATGCGCCCCAGCAAGTGAATGTAGTCGGTCAGAGTGAAGATTTGAAAGTGGAAGTATTGGCAGCACCGCATGATTTCCTCTCCAACCAGCTTCCGGCGAATAATTATGGCATAGGAGGGGGCATCAGCTTATACGACAACCCAATCATCCCATTGTCAGAAGAGGATGCGAAAAAACTGGTGCGTGACATACATAACATCCGCGACCGCATTGCCGATACCAACCATCTGTTTTATCGCGAATTGATAGGCGGGCTGGCTCTTCCGCTGATTTACGACCTGTTCTATTTCCATGCCAAGAACCGTACTCCGATATTCGCCACAGACAGGAGTATGTATGTCGTAAAGGAACTGATGGCATTGTTGGAAAGCGGACGCAGTAAGAAGTATAGGGAAGTCGCTTATTATGCGGAACAACTGAACGTAACTGTTAAATACCTGTCCAATACCGTAAAGCGACAAACGGGCAAGAGTGTTACTTATTACATCGACCGTTACACCGTTCCGATGATAAAGGAGTATCTTGAAAATTCAACACTGTCTATCGTACAGATAGCGGAGGAAATGAACTTCACGACGCTCTCTTATTTCAGCCGTTATGTGACCAAGCATCTTGGAATGTCACCAAAGGCTTACAGAGAGTCGCTGATATCCAAATGACATTCAGATGATGTGTTTCTGCTGTCATTTCGTTTAATAATCAGACCGCAGCTTCCCGTAATTCCGTAGGCGAGGTGCCCGTGCGCTTCTTGATGAAGTTGCTGAACGAAGAAAGCTCCTCGAAGCCGAGACTGTAGGCAATCTCGCTGATGCTGAGCGGACTGTGCTGGAGCAGCTGCACGCCCTCCTGCGCGATGCGAGCGTTGATGAGGTCGGACGTGGTGCGTCCGGTCGTCGCCTTTACCACGCGGTTCAGGTGATTGACATGGATGGAAAGGCGGTCGGCAAAGTCGGCTGCGGATTTCAGGCGAAGGATTTTCTTAGGCCACTCAATGGGGAACTGACGGTCGAGCAGAGTGAGGAACAGCTCGGCAATGCGCTGAGCGGCATTCTTGTGAGGTACATAGGTGCTGGTAGGAGCGGCTTTCATCGCCTCGTGCACCATCAGATGGACGTAACAGCGCAGTATGTCGAGCTTTTGTGAATAGTCGGACTTCGACTCCTCGCGCATCTTGCCGAATATTTCCGTGACGCTCTGCAGCACCTCATCGTCCAGAAAATAGATGCGTTCCTTAGACTGGTTGAAAAGCGGAGTATCGGCCAATGTACCCATCTTCTCGCTTGCCTCGATGAACGCTTCATTGAAGATGCAGAAACATCCTACGCCACGGGCATCTCCCGTAGCTTCCCAAGCGTATGGAATCATCGGATTGGAGAACAGCAAGGCGGGACGATCTACCATTATCCACTTATCTGCATAAAACAGCTTTCCCGTCTCCAACACTAACGCCACCTTGTAGAAGTCGCGGTAACTGAACGATACGTGTCCGATACGACACTGGCTTTCCTGTACAGTGAAGTAGGGTTTCTCCTTCACGTAGGCTTCCGCCGCAAGATCGTTACGGCCTATCCGCTTGTAGAAGTCACTGAGATTTTCTATCATATATCTATATCTTTTATATTATAAATCAATCCCTTACAAAGGTATGAATTAAATTGGATATAGCAATGAAATTAAAGTAAAAGCATTCATTTCAAGCTATTTATCCATTGTTCCAGTTCGCTCTCTGATGTTTTCATTTTATCAAAATGCTTTTCATCGGAACTGAAACGGAATTCATGAGCGTGTTCTACCGTAGCTCCCTTTTTCTCGGCAAGTTCTGTCATATCCTTGATGACGCTCCCCGGCCAACCTGCATTGGTCATGAAAGGTACAACCGTTTTTCCCGTAAAATCATTTTCAGACAGGAACGAAAGCACTACAGGTGCCATTTTATACCACCAAGTAGGTGTTCCTATAATTATACGGTCATAGTCAGCCACATTTACACCTAACGGCTTCAATGCAGGCTTATAGTTACGGCTCACTTCTTCCTGCCCTTGGTTTACAGTAGCATTATAGTCGGTAGGATAGGGCTTTGCAGGCTCTAACCTTACTATATCACCACCAACAGCCTCATGTACTTTTTCAGCAATGCGTTTTGTATTCCCAACCGTATAGGAAAAATATACAGTCAATGTCTTCATATCGTTATCTCCCTTTATCTGCTTATTATCTTGTGCCATAACGGGCAAAACCATCAGGCAACATATCCATATAATGAATGTTTTCATCATCAATCCAACCGTTTTATTATTTTAGCCGGATTACCACCCACAATGGTGTTCGGCTCCACGTCTTTCGTTACTACCGCACCTCCGGCCACTACCGCATTCTCGCCAATGGTCACGCCGGGCAGAATGAGAGAACGTCCGCCAATCCATGCACCTTTCTTTATGACGATAGGCTTGTGCAAAACCCATTCACGTTTAGTAAAATCATGGTTGGTCGTCACAAGCATCACATTAGGCCCAATCTGTACATTGTCCTCGATGATGATGCCACCGCACGCCATCATGCTACAATTGTAGTTGATAAATACGTTCTCGCCGACTTCCAACCCGCTTGCCGAATCAATATGGAAAGGTTGTACGATGCTTGATGATTTTGGCAGGGCGATTCCGAGCTTTTCTACTATCACATCGTGCAATTCACTGAATGTACGGGGTACACAGTTGATTTCTTCACATTTCTTCCATGTTTCAGCGATTATCGCTGCTGCGGCAGCATAATCCGGGTCGGTCATACTGACCGGTTCACCGTTCCGCATCATTTTGATTATATCTTTCATTTGTCTAATATTTTGTCAGTTGATATTTTTCCCTAATTGGTAAGCCTCCTGCATTGCTTTATTCCCGACGACACTTCCTTTGGCTTGTGCTCCATAAGCCAGTACCGTTCCGCACTCCTTCATATCCGGGAAACAATGGATAAAGCCCCGGTAGCAGGCAATGAGTGTGTCGAAGTATTCAGTAGCATCGGCTGCTCCGGCAGAAAGCAGGCAGCAGCGTTTGCTGGATAGTCGCTCCAATATGGAGTAACAGCGGTCAAACAATGCCTTCATCTGCGCCGAGACCGAATAGAAATAGACAGGTGTGACAAAGACCAGCACATCGCTTGCAATCATCTTCTCACAGATTTCTCCGAAATCATCCTTCTGTATGCAACCCTGCCGTTTTGTCTGGCATGCCTCGCAATCTATACATGGAGCCACCTTCTTCCGTTGCAAATAGATTTTCTCTATCCCGTGTCCGCTTTCTACAGCTCCACGGGCAAACTCATTGCTCAACAAATCTGTATTGCCTCCATGTCGTGGACTCCCTTCGATAATCAGTATCTTCATCATTCTATCCGTAAGTTTCTATCAGGTGTTTGATAAACTGTGGGTCATTGAATTTCACGGTCCCTGCATCATGTCGGTTGAGTGTGGCAACCTGTGTCATTTCATCGTCAGTAAGTCTGAAGTCGAAAATATCAAGATTTTGCTTCATGCGTTCAATATGTGTACTCTTTGGGATGGCGACAATACCCTGCTGCGTCAGCCAGCGCAGCGCAACTTGAGCCGCTGTCTTCTTGTATTTCTCTCCGATTTGCATCAACAGTTCATTGTCCGTTATTCCGGATGTTCCCTGTCCTCCAAGTGGTCCCCATGCCATCATCTTCGTATCATAATCATTGAGACAAGGGCGTATGTCAGTCTGCTGAACCTGTACATTGCATTGGAGTTGGTTGATGGCTGGCTTTATATCTGTATGGAGCGCAAGGTCTATAAAACGCCCTGCCTGAAAATTGCTTACGCCGATAGCGCGTACTTTTCCTGCTTTCAGTGCATCTTCCATGGCGCGATAGGTTCCGTAATAATCACCGTATGGCTGGTGGATTAGCAATAGGTCAATGTAGTCAGTCTGAAGTTTGCGCAACGACTCTTCTATGGAAACTGCCGCTTTTTCTTGCCCGGCATTGGAAATCCAGACTTTGGTGGTAATGAACAAATCCGTGCGAGAAACACCGCATTTCTTTATGGCTTCTCCGACACCTTCTTCGTTATAATAAGCCTGCGCCGTATCTATCAGCCTATAGCCTGTATGGATGGCATCCAGCACGCAACGTTCACACTCTTCCGGCGATACGAGAAATACTCCATATCCAAGAACCGGCATTTCTACACCATTATTCAATCTTATTGTTTCCATTTGTTCCTAAGTTTATTTAATCATGATACAAAAGTAGGGAAATGACACAATACACACTTTTGCAAATCAAACCATTGTTTGCTCAAATCAAACAATAAATAAGAAACATCCCAAGAATATACTCTTGAGATGTCTCAATTACATAAATTCAATAGGTCGAAGCCCGTGCTTCGGTCATCAGCCAGTGCCCATCTTTCTTTTCCAAATCAATGTCTAACTGTAGCCGCCATGTATGACACCCACCGCCGAATACCGCTGCATTGACTCTACTCTGCCCAATGAGTAAGGCACGGTTATCCTTTACAGTTATGTCTAATTGCGTATCCTCGCACGAGTAATAGTTCAGCGTGCCTTGGGCGATACTGCGCAGGTATTCGGCTTTTGACTGGCGCATCCCCGTCATGTGTATCAGGGTGAAACTGTCGTCCAACAGGCTGTCGAGGGAGGCGGTGTCTTTAGCTATCATGGCGCGGTACATGTCGTGGTAGCAGTGAGCTATCTGTTCACGGTCGGTATCCATGTCTGTATGTTCATTAGAAGGGTGAATTATCCCCCATATATGGGTGCTGTTGATACCCCATGTATGACCCTTTGAGATACCCCATATAAGGGTATTGAAAGTACCCCATACAAGGGGTATCACGATACACAGGTTACGGACGCAGCGGCCCATAGAAATAAGAAGCCGTTGCCCCTCCGTCCACCAGAAAGTCTGCACCAGTGATGAAGGCTCCCCGGTTGCTCATCAGCAGTTCGGCGACATTCGCCACCTCGTCTGCCGTACCCGGACGTCCTGCAGGACATTTGGCGAACATGTTCTTGTAGAAATCCCCACGCGGGCCGTTAAACTCGTCGATGGCAAGCGGCGTGACGATGATTCCCGGCGAGATGGAGTTGATGCGTGCGCCCCGCTCTCCCCACTTCACGGCTTCCGCCATGACGCGCTTCACGTTGCAACGCTTCGCCAGCTGGTAAGCGTGCAGAGTGTCGCGGATATTGGAAGGTTGCAATACATCGAGCGTCAGGAGTTCTTCGGTCGGGGTCATGGCAAGTCGTTCGTCAATCTCCGCGCCGAGGGCAGGCATACGGTGTCCCGACTGACTGGAGATGGTAACACCCGTGCCGCCTTCGACTATTACCTTACCCACTTCTTCCAGCAGAACAGCCGTACCGTAAAGATCTACTTTCAGAATAGTTTCTATGGATGCCTGACTGGGCGACACGCCCGCAGCATTAACCAGCATGGTGATGTCTCCGTATTGTTGAGCGGTGTCTATCAGCGAGCGTATGGAGTCGCGTGAGGACAAATCCATCTCTACAGGCACAGTGTCATATCCTGCCTTGTTCATGATGTCGGAGATGGCATCGGCATTTTCCTTGCGTTTGTCTCCGATGATGAGTTTCATTCCGTAGCCCATGCGACGGGCAATGGCCATGCCGATTTGTCCGGCACCGGTCAATATCATTACTTGCTTCTTCATATTATTACTTCATTCTTAATTCTTAATTTCTAATTTGCCCAGCCAATTCATTACGCTCTGCCGTGCTTGTGTCTGTCTGTTTTGGGCAGTGGCTCCCTGAATGGCAAGCCCTTTCAGGAAGGTTGCTCCCTTGCAGGCGTTCTTCAGTTTTCCTTCGGTGCTGCTCAGCCCGCTACCCTCATGGGTGCAGAAGGGAATAACGGTCTTTCCCTGCCAGTCGTGCTTCTTGATGAACGTATAGACCGCCATCGGTACATCGCCCCACCAGTTGGGGTAACCGAGGAAAATGATGTCGTAATCTTCTACCTGTGCATCCCCTTTGATGGTGGGACGGGCCTTGCTGTTCAGCTCCTTTTTTGCTACGTCTATACATTCCATATAGTCCGCCGGATAGGGCGTTACGGTTTCGATGTGAAACAGGGTGCCGCCCGTCTCTTCGGCTATCATTTCGGCGATAATTTGTGTGTTGCCTTTTTCGATGTAGCCCACGTTGTAGTTCTCGTCGGCACGCGAGAAGAAGGCTACCAGTACTTTCTTGCCATTCATGTTGTTTGTTCCTTCCTTTGAATTGTCCTGTGCGCACAATGCCAACGGCAGGAAGCACATCAGCATTGCGCAGAGGGTTGTCAGCGTTTTTTTCATACGGTTCAAGCCAAAGGTGGAACGGATGAGTAAACGAAGTGCTGCTCGCGTTCGGCAATCCACCAGCGGCCGTCCACCTTGACATATTTGTCGTAGTAGCGCACGGCGTGCAGGGTCAGTTTGTCCTTGCCTTCTTCGGTGACGAGAGTGGCGATGGCGTAGCAGGTGCCGGTGGCGTGTGTTTCGTCCGTGAAGTCCACCACCTGTTGCCCGTTTTGGTGGAACGAAGCCTTGGCTGCACCGAAAGCCTTGTATTGGGCAATCATGTCCTCCACATTGTTGATATCCATGCCGAGCTTGTCGCCGAAGTACACCTTCAGTTTGATGTCCGGCGTGAAGATTTCACGGTAGTAATCCTGGTTGTTCTTGTCCGATTCCGTTGCATAGCGGTCTACCAAGTCCTTCAATGCCATGCGGTCTTGCAGTTCTTGTTGTGTCATAATCTTATTCATTTTTAATTTGTTTCTTAATCTGTTGCAAAGGTACGCCATTTGTACAAGACTAACTTTTGTGAATCAAACCATAAGTTGCTCAAATCAAACAATCCTGTTTCTTCTTAAAGCATATATCCCAATGATGCCGGATATAAGAAGGAAAAAGATACCGGCCCATAGGATAAACCGGAATGAGGTGGCATCTGCCAGCAATCCCCAACCTCCGGCAGCAACTGCCCCACCGATGGCGATTGCCATCGATACGTTGGAATAGATACGGGCATAATTCTTGCTCCCGAATACGGAACGGACCAAAAGCGGTGTCTGTACGGAAACACCTGCGTATGCCCATCCGAAAAGGAAACCTCCGGTAATGGATAGGATTATATGGACGTGTCCCGACAGCAAAAGCAACAATCCGGCAATCCCCAATCCCGCTGTGGCTATCACTCCAGCCAATGTGTTACGGTCGTTTATCGCACCCAATCCGACCTTGCCTACCGTCACGCCAACCATTGCCGCCGAAGCTACAAATGAGGCTTCTTCAAGCGAAAAGTCCACGCTTTGCACGTAGGAAGGCAGAAAGACGTTGAGTGTAGCAGCCGCATTCATCAGGAAGGCAAACACCACCAACCCGTAAAATATCGGCATTCGGACAGCCTGCACATAGTCCATTCCCTCGTTTGCAGGAGTAGTGGCTTTTGTCTGTACTTCAGAAGCCCCGTATGGCTCCAGTCCTTTGTCTTTAGGATAATCCCTCAGCAGGAGGGCAAGCACAGGAGTGACAAGCACAAGTATCATCAGTCCAAAAACAAAGTAGGCCGTGCGCCAACCATATTCGGTGATAAGCCAGCCGCCCAACGGATTGAACAATACGCCGCCAATGCCCGACCCGGCACTGCAAATGCCGATAAACACCCCCATCCGTGCCTTGAACCAACGGTTCAGCATCGTGGGCAATCCCAAGTAGAGCAGGAAAGCCAGCGTGATACCGAACAGTGTGCCTGCTGCGTAAAACTCCCATAATGTGGTGAAACGCGACATGGCGAGGAATACGCATCCCGCTACGGCGGAACATACTGTGAGCAGTATACGTGCGCTGTATCGCTCCATCAACCTGCCTGCGAAGGACAGGGTCAAGGTTGAGAACAGAAAGTTGAATGACATATACAGCCCAAACTTTCCGATGTCGATGCCGAGGTCTTCACTGACCGGCCTATAGAAAATGCCTGCACAACTCATCACCAGTCCCACAATGATGAACATGTTAAGAAACTGGCAGAGGACAATGGCATAGCCGTAGTGGAGCTTCTTCATGGGATATATTTTTGAAGATTAGAGACACATTTCAAATATCTTCTCAATATCTTTTTGAGCCAACGGCTTGAAGCCCGGCAGGATACCGTCTCCACATGCCTTCTTCGCCATGATAGGAAAATCTTCAGCTTTGATTCCTACTTCTGTGAAGGTTCGTTTCAGACCTAATGTGTTGAAGAAGAAATCTGAGAGTTTCTCTATGCTTTGTTTGGCAATGGCCATCGGTTCCAGCGCAGCGTCTATACCAAATACATTCACACCGAACTGTACATACTTTGACACAGTGGTCTCGTCCAGACAATATTCCATCCAACGTGGCGTAAGGATAGCAAGTCCCAGACCATGTGTGATGTCATAAATGGCGGACAGCTCGTGTTCCATAGGATGACAGCTCCAAGCTTGCTGCTTGCCTCCATTGACAAAACCGTTTATAGCCCATGAGGATGTCCACATCAAATTGGCACGCGCCTCGTAATTTTCAGGTTCCTTCATGGCAACAGGCGTGTACTTAATGATGGTTTTCATCATACCCTCCATGAAGCAATCCAGCATATAGAGGTCTTGATTCATATTGAAATAAACCTCTATGATGTGCGACATCATATCAGCCGAACCACATGCCGTCTGATACGGACTGACCGTATAAGTATTTGTCGGGTCAAGGAAAGAGACTTTCGGCAACAACGGTTCAGCAATGCGCCCTATTTTGTCTTTGGTTTCCGGATTGCTGATAACGACTCCGGCATCCATTTCCGAACCGGTAGCTGCCAAGGTCAGAATGGTAACAACGGGCAGCGCCTTCTCTACCGGCGCCCATTTCTCGTTGAAGAAATCCCATGCGTCGAAATCCACGCACGCGCCTGCCGCCATCCATTTCGTTGCATCCAATGTGGAACCGCCGCCCACGGCAAGCAGGACATCTATCTTTTCATCTTTACAAATCTGTGCGCCTTTGCGTACAGAGTCAATACGGGGATTCGGTTCGATGCCTGAAAGTTCAAACACTTCCAGTCCGGCATTTTTTATTTCGGCCATGACTTTGTCATACAGCCCGATTCTCTTAATGGAACCTCCGCCGTAGGTCAGCAATACGCGCTTGCCGAACTTACTCAGTTCTTCACCGAGATGCCCCAACTGGTTTTCTCCGAAATAGACCTTTACAGGAATGTCATATACAAAACTGTTCATTGTTTATAGCTTTAATTGTTATACATTGATTTTACATGGCAAAAGTAGGTGAGGCCTTCCACTCATTTGTTTTCTGGAATTATCTCATTCAGACAAGCTATCGCATTAAGTGTCCGCGGATAGCCGATATAAGGCAAAAGTTGGGTAATAACATCCAGCATTTTCTGCTTGTCGTTTCCTACATTTACATTCGCCCGGATATGTCCTTTCACCTGTGATTCACAACCTTCAAGCGATACGAGCATGGAAAATGTAAGCAATTCACGCATTTGTTTGTCCAACCCTGTACGTGTCTGATAATCTCCGAAGCAATTGGCTGAAAGATAACGCTGGATATGCATCTGGTTTTCCGGTGCGTTTTTATACATATTGTCTATCATTTCTGCACCCACCATTTCTTTCTGCACGGCAAGTCCTTTCTCGAAACGGTCTTCCGGCGAAGTCGTGGATTGTGAAGGCAGAGGTAGCTTGACACCATTCTCGGTCAGGAAGTCGTTAGCCACACTAATAAAGTCTATCACTTTGGCAATGCCGACGTATGGAACAGCGTGATACAGGACTTCCTTGATTTCTACAGGCGATACCCCGTTGGCAAGACCGGCACGCAGCATCATGCGATACTCGTTAACGGCATGCTGAGCGATGGTAGAGGCCATCGTGACCATAATCCGTGTCTTTGTGTCCAAATTGCCGTAATTCAACACCTCGTCAAAGGCGAAATTATCAAACACCTCTATCAAATCCGGATCTGTTTCCTTTACTTTTGATACATAGCCGGGAAACCATGCTTCGTGATTTCTTACGGCAGCTTCGCTCAGACGGGGAGCAACACTGGTTGTCGGGTTCTTTTCTTCTTCCATATTCTGTGCTTTTAATTGCGTATGGCTGCCCAATAACGCAAGGACAGCAATACAGGTTAAGATTACTTTCTTCATGCGAACATCATTTTGATTCTTGTTTGATGCAAAGGTCTGGATTTTCATCAAACTACATTTACTCATATCAAACCATTGGTTGCTCGAATCAAACAATCAATATATTGTTATATAACAATAGACGTTTATACCGGTATCGGATTGACTTTCATTGTTTCAAGATTGAGGTATAGTCCGTGATGCTCAATCATCCCGTTGCGGAACATCTTCCAAAGAATATTGCAGCCGAGCTGTGCCAGTGTGGAGTTGATGAACAGGTCCTGTTTGTCAAGGGCTTCCGCCAGTGAGCAGCTTGGCCCGGAGTCTTCCTCCTTTACCCTTGTGTACTTCACAAAACGGGTAATGACTTTCAACGAACCGACAGTCTCATAGAGCTTGGAAACCGGTTGCCTGATTTCCCTCGGTACAGTTCCCAGTACGACCTGTCCTGTAGTCTGTGTGTTTCCGAAGTCCATCCAATACAGAGGCGTACTGTTGTCCGTGTAGGTGGATGCAGGTACTTTCCCCAATACGCTCCACAAGTCCAGTCTGGACTTGATGTTGTCCGTGCAGGTTATGGTGATGTTCGCAATTTCATCCCGTCTTGTCTCCTTCAGCACCGACGGATAGGGTCTTGCCTCCGCTTTCCAGTCATTGCCGAAGAAGTTGTTGATCCTTGTAATCAGGCATTTCGCCTTATTAAGCCCCAAATCCATCGGCCCGAAAAGCTGCCGTCCGATATTGGCTTCCGTCACGATGTCAGGGTCGTAAAGCGTAACGAACAGCCCCGGATGTCCGAGAGCGCGGAGTGTCACGTCAAGCCTTGTCAGACAGGTCAGCACCTGCGAACCTGTCCCACCCGCGCCGATGAGATTAACCGTTACCGGATGCTGCGGGTTTATCAGGTAATTGTCGATATAGTGTACTCTTTTCATTTCAGTATATCTTTAAGTTTCAGATTGTTCAATGGTTTCAGCTCGTTCGGGTCGAAGGGATGGTTCCTTGCCGCCTTCGTCACCAGCACGAGGTTTGATTTTGTCGGGTTTCCAAGGCTTCCCAAGTGGGAGAATTCAGTCAGCCAGAATTTCCTTTCCCAGTATTCGAGCAGGTTCGTGTAAGTCATGTCCCGCGGCTTTTCTATCCTGGCCGAGCCGAGGCATACGCTTGAGCCTGTCACATTGAATAAAGGTGCCGCATAGAGAACCGTTTCCCTGTCAGGCCGGTCATCCTTGTAGGCGTAAACATCCAGATGCGAGTCCTTGGCTTCGTAGATGATTCCCGGCAGGTCGTATTCCGCATTCTCGATCCCGAGGTCGCTGACAAAATACATCATCCGTTTCCCGGGTGGATTATACCAGATATATTTTTCGCTTCCTTTGCGGGAATCGGCATACAGCAGGTTGGACGGCAGTCTGCCGTATGGCGTACTGCCGTGTGTCTCCGAATAGTTCCGTACCAGCCCGTTCATAAACTCCACCGTCACGGGACGGCCTTCTCCCATCATTCCGTTTTCATTGATGTCCCTTACCTCGATAAAATAGGTGTCTCCATATGCATAATGGTTGTCATTATCTCGGACATAGACAATCAACGCCGCTTTGGGACGGAGCAGCGTCCTCAGTTTTCTTGTAAGTTCATTCGTTTCCATCATATTCTAACATATTGTATTGATGAATTCTTCCGCCCATTTGAAAAAGCGTTCCGGATAGTCATCCATCCGGAACACCTCTTCGGTATCGGGCGACAGGTCGAGGACCGTTATCGGGACTATGTCGTATGTCTCCCTGCTGTAGCAGTTGTAATAGTCAACGAGATATTCGGCAACCACATCATTGATGTCATAGACAATCCTTATCTGCTGTTCCAGGTACATCGGATGGAAATCCGGATTCTCAGTGTAGAAAGCGTCATATCCGTACTGCATGATGCCTTTCTCCGGTATCAGGAATGGAAGTCCCCGTTTCATTATCCCGACCAACTGCCGCTCGAACCCGTTTTGAGGAACGTACGATTCGATGGCTTTCGGCAGATTCCTGTAATAGGACTTTGTCTCCACCCTTTTGAGCAGCCGGTTGATTTTACCGGTTTGGTAGGACTCCAGCAGCTTCAACTGCTTTTTCCTCTCCCGGGAATCAGTCCCGTCTTCTTCAGAAAGCATCTCAAACATGAAGTCTGACTCTTCATCTTCCAGAAATGTACTGATGCCGTTGGCCTTCATCAGCCTATGGATAAAAGTGACGGCAATCTTCCTTAAGACGGGATTGAGCGATTCCAGAAACTTCAACGGGAAATAATACAGCGTAAGTTCTCCCCACTGATGATGTTTCCACAGGCGGAAGAAAAGCCGTCCTCCTTCATGTTCTATATTGACATTCAGACTGTCACCGACAAGTGCATACATCTCGTCGTACAGTCCGGCTATACTTTTCCCGATGCTGTTTCCCGGCGTATGCTCCGCGTCCATCTGTAACAGCAAGGCATAATTGAAATACGAATCACGCAGGAACTCGTAATTTTCCTGCGTGATGACATTGACCTCGCCTGAGTTGCAGTTTTCGTATATCTCCACGCATACCCTTTCCGGCGCAATCGGTGTCAAGGCCGTACTTAAAAAAGAATTACGGCACCGCTTGGCGCCGCAATCCTTTTTCTTTTTTCGGTTCCGTAACGGTAGGTCCGTTCGGTTTCTTGTATGATGTACCTTGCGAGCTGTTCCATCTGGAATTCGCTTAATAGCTTGCATGATTCCTCCTTCTTTTTCCTGTTCTTTCCCATGACGTTTATCCTTTTGTCCCGATGGTGGTCTTGAACTCGTATTCCGCCATGTCCTCCCTGATGACCGGCCCGTGGACGGTTGCCGTCGTCAGTTCCGGGTACATGTTTGAATAATAACTCATGACCATGTCCGGCGTGAAATCCGCGCCCGGATCAGCCAGGGTCACATACTCCGTTCCTTTCTTGAACTTGAATGAGCGTGTCATTCCTTTTACTTCGAGTGCCATAATCTTACATTTGTGGGTTAGTTGTCTGGTATCTGTTTCCGCCTTTCAGCATTTCCGTCGGAAAATCGAGGTAATTCGCATACTCTTCCGGGTTGTAGTCCGGTTCGTCTTGTCCGTAAGCGAACTGTCCGTTCTCCTGCACCGCATATTCATCGTACTGCGGCATGTTTCCGCCTAAGCCGGCAACCGGCTGTAGCGGCTGTGGAGCGGGTTGCTGTCCGTATGCGTTCGGCTGCGGATATTGTCCTCCCTGTCCGGGATAAGGCTGCGCGTGGTATGGCTGTTGCCCTCCGGGATAAGGAGCCGGCTGCTGTACAGGCTGTCTCGGCGGTATCGGCTGCCTGACAGGCTGCTGCCCCCGGCTTGTCGTATGCGGCTGCTGTGGAGTGTTTCCCGGAGCCGGTCTTTGTATCGGACGGGATTGCGGTACCTGTTGCTGCTGTGACACCGGCTGTGGAGTTGGCTGTTGGTCAAAGGCCTCCATGCCGAACAGGCTGCCCTTGTCAAGCTCGGCGGTCTGCGCCTTGATCTTTTCCTCGATTTCCTTCGCCTGCTGGGGGTTGGCGTATGCCTTGGCCTGTCCGAGCACGGTCACGGCCTCCTTGTGGTTTTTCGCCGTTGCCAGCTCGTCCGCCTTCTTCATCAGTTTCTCGTACTTCTCCCGCTTTTCCTTTTCCTCCTTGGTCTCTTTCGCCTTCGCTTCCTTGGCCGCCTTGCTGTCTTTCGCGGCCTTGTCCGCCTGTTTCTCGAACTCCGTCATGTTGGTGAGCAGCCCTGACACTTTCTGTACGGGTCTTGCGATGGTCTGGAAGAAACCGCCGTCAAGCTCTTCCGGTGTCCCGGACAGGGTCAGCGGCACGATGTGGTTTCGGGCCTCGTCCTTGAGACCGTTCGACTTGGGCAGTACGGATACCGTCATGCCCGTGGTTGATTTGCGGATGACCAGTGTGATGTCCACGCTTCCGGCCATCAGTTGGTTGAACTGTGTAAAAAACATAATCTTTCGTATTAAATGGTTAGACATTGATTCTATGCGTCCTTGAAGAGTTCCGCCAGCAGCCTGTTCCTGTCGGGATGCCGGCTGATTTCAAGTATCGGGTCCAGCAGGGCTGAGATATGTACCGGCCCGCTTCCTCTCTGCGGGAACTTCATGGCCGGTTCCGGCACCTGTACTCTGGGTTTTCTTGCCACGGGCATCCGCATCGGAGCCGGTGACGGTTGTCTTGTGATGATCGCTTGTCTCATAATCTTTATTTTTTAAATGTGAATACTCGGGCTTTGGCAGCCCGTTGAACTACGGGGGCCGGGCGGCGAATGCTTCCGGAAAGGCAAGGTTTTCGGGAAAAATACCGGAGCCTCCGGCGAGGATGATTTTTCCCGAAACCGAAGGCCCGACCTTGCCGTCCGACAAGAAGCATTTGCCAACTTTGCCCTGTAGTTCATCGGGTCGCCAATGTCTGTGTCTTCCATTCCTGTCTTTCCATTTTCCCATGCAATGGATGTGGAGGCCAAGGAGACATGGGGACAACAGATACAGGGCAATCCGGGCATAACGGATATAAAAAGAGCCCCATATGGCATGAGGCTCATGGAAAAAGAAAAAACTGATTTCATAAAAATCCAGGTATGTATGCTGCAATTCCACCCGTCTGCTCAGTCAATCCAGAAGGTTCCGCAATGGGGGCACCTGCATCCGGCCGGATACCCGTTGGAATAACGCACGTCACGGTGGCGTTTGAAGTTCATGTCCCCGAAGGTGCATTTCCCGCTTCGGAATATCTTTTCGTAAACTGCCTCCTGTTTCTGGTGTTCGGCCATCCGGCTTTTACGGACCGAACCGGTGGAAGGCGTCATGCCCGTTTCCCATTTTGTGGAGTCGCACCAGTCGTTGGCCATGCCGCAGACTTCATCCGCGTAGGAATAGTGTACCTGTGAATCGACAAACAGGTTGTCCCTCCGGAAAGGCAGCGTGAGGTCCAACG
Source organism: Alistipes sp. An116 (assembly GCF_002161005.1). Classification (NCBI taxonomy): domain Bacteria; kingdom Pseudomonadati; phylum Bacteroidota; class Bacteroidia; order Bacteroidales; family Rikenellaceae; genus Alistipes; species Alistipes sp. An116. The sequence goes on along the minus strand of NZ_NFLR01000023.1, from coordinate 3,432 downwards.
GAATCCGTACATGATGTCCGGACCCGTTCAGGCTGTCGGCAATGGCCACTACCACGTTCCCGTAAAAACGGATGCTCCTGAAATCGTTTTCCGCGTCTTCACTGACAAGCCTGTCAAACATGGCATTGAAATAGATGCGCAGTTCTCCGCCGTATGCGGCATTCTCCACCAGTTCTTCAATCTTCTCGTCAAACTGTCCTTTCTTCAGATGGAGTGCCCGGCGCACCTTGTAGCAGGCCATGGCGACCGATTCTCCCCGCCATGGGATGTCGGTCCGGTATCCGCTGATTTCCACTCCGAGCGAATAAAAGAAGTTCGTGACGGAGGAGTTGCGTATCAGGTCCTTTACCGGGTCGGAACCGTTCCGGTCGTAGATCAGTTCCCTGATTTCGTCCTCATGCTCTTCAAACTGTTCCGCACAGCCGTCCGATTCCATGCTTTTCCTTGTTTCCTCCAGGTAGCCGTGCATATTTGAGCTTTCCTGTTCCTCATACCATTTGTATGCCTTTTCATACAGTTTTTCCAGACTGTTGGAGCGGATGCATTCCTCCTGGATGTCCTCATGCCCGTCAAGGTCGTCGCGGTAGTCCACATCGTAAAGGCTTACGTACTGTGGAACATAGTCGACAAGTTGTTTGGCTGTTCTATTCATGACTCTTTATTTTTATTTATTATGATGTTTTACATGCCCGGCTCCGAGGAGCCGGTATTCCGGTTTCTTACTTGCCACGGTCTGGCTTTTGCCCTGTCGGTGGCAAGGCTTGGCGGGAAAAAATACCGGAGCCTCCGGCGAGGATGATTTTTTCCCTGCCAACCAAGCCCGTAAGGGCCGCCTTGCGCATGACAGGGCAAAAGGCTATTTTTGCAAGGAAGAAGCTGGAATATCCCTTTTGAGGAATTACTGTCGGAAGGAAATTGTCCGTTGGAAATAAAAAAACGGGGCAACCGCAGACGGTTACTCCCGTTATCATAACATGCCTGTATGTATCGTCAATATCGTTACCGGGCCAGACTTCAGAAAATCAGGAAACTCAGGATGCACAGGATGATGGCGAGCGCCACGAGAATACAGGCTATCCGGTAGATGAACCTGAACAGTCCCCTGAAACACACGATGGCCACGGCGGTCCATACGGGGGATATGCCGTGCGAGTAAAGCCAGCTGAACCCGATGGCTGCCGTGACGGCCAGTGCGGCTGTCCTTGCCCACCTGTTGGCGGCTATCTTCCTGACTCTTTCTTTCATTTTCATAATCTTCATGTTTTATGGGAATGCCATTCCCGTTTCCGGGGCCTTCCTGCGGACCGTTTCCACGGGCAAGGCTTTCGGGAAAAATACCGGAGCCCTTCCGGGCGAGGATGATTTTTCCCTGAAACCGCCTGCGGCCCGGCCTTGCCGGTGGAAACAGGCGGTCCGCGACCTTCGCCCCGTGAACCGGAATGGCTTCACCGCTTCTGTTTCTTCCCGTTCCCGTTTTTCGGGAACGAAAGGACCAGGTTGAAACCCGCGTCAAAAGCCAGGGCCGCATCGAAAGCTATCCCTTTCTTGCCCTTGAACCCTTTGATGAGCCGGGTTGAACCGGAAGAGAAAAGCTGCTCCAGGTGCTGGTCCGTCAGTTCCTTGTTCAGGAACTTGCGGAACACGAGCAGGCCGCAGCCCCCATTGTCGCATTTTGCCGTCCTGCCCTTGAGAATGACATGGCCCGTCTTGCATTTGGGACAGGTGAATGTGCGGACGTGCGCCGCCGGCAGAGAGAGTTTCAGAATCTCCCCGGTGGCCTTGCGGGTATAGTCCCTGATGGACGCCATGAACGTCTCCGGGTTGAGCGTGTGCCGTTCTATCTGCGCCAGGGCGTTCTCCCAGCTTCCGGTCAGGGAGACATCCGCCACCAGCATGTCCTTCACCGCCCCGTAGAGAAGAAGTCCCTTTTCCGTGGGCACGAGGCTTTTCCCGTTCCGTTCGACATAGTCCCTCTTGAACAGGGTGGTGATGATGGCGGCCCTTGTGGCGGGCGTTCCTATTCCAATCTCCTTGACGGCCTCACGCGCCTCTCCGTCGGCAATGTCCTTTCCGCAGGTCTCCATTGCCGCCAGCAGCGTGGCTTCGGTGTAGAGCGGCTTGGGCATGGTCTTTTTCTGCACCAACCCGTGGCCCGATACCGGAATCCGGTCCCCTTCGGAGAAAACGGCATGGCCGTCGTTCAGTCCAGCCTCGTCCTCCTTGTCTTCTTTCCTGCCGAAGACCCCGCGCCAGCCGGGACTGGTGACGGAGGCGCTCTTCGAGCGGAAAGCCATTTCTCCGATACGGCATTCCATGAGCAGCAGTTCCTTCTTGCAGCAGGGCGAGAACGCTTCCAGCATCCGTCCGGCGATCAGGGCATAGACGGCGGCCTCCGTTTCGGAGAGCCCTTCGGGGGCGATGCCGGTCGTGACCAGGGCATGGTGGTCGGTCACTTTCGCGTCGTCCACGCTGCGGGTGTTCAGGGCGGAGAGGTCGAGCGTCTTCCCGTATTCCCGGAATTCCGGCAGGGCGGAAATCTTTTCCAGCAGTTCCGGGACGTGCGCCATGACATCCTGCGGAATGTGGCGGCTTCCCGTCCTCGGGTAGGATATCAGTTTCTTCTCGTACAGGGCCTGGGCAATGTCCAGCGTTTTGTCCGCCGGCAGGTCGAGGTGCACGTTGCAGTCCTTCTGGAGTGCCGTCAGGTCGTAGAGCAGCGGCGGTTGTTGCGCTACTTCCTTGCGTTCCACCTTGGTGATTTCCGCCACGGAGCCGGACGGGATGCCCCCGTATGCGGCTTCCGCTTCCGTCTTGTCCTTGAAGTTCCTGGTGTGGAAGAAGCGGCGGTGCGACTCCCGGCCATCCAGCGTGATGTGGAGCTGCCAATAAGGCGTGGATACAAATTCCCTGTTCTCCCTGAACCTTGCGCATATCATGGCCAGCGTCGGGGTCTGCACCCGCCCGATGGAACTGTTCGGGGAGCCGGAGGCTATGACCAGCGCACGGCTGGCGTTCATGCCCACCAGCCAGTCCGCCTTGGCGCGGCTGTCGGCGGCGGCATACAGGCTGTCGTATTCGGAACCCTCCTTCAGTTCCTCCAGACCCTTCCGTATGGCCTCGTCGGTGAGCGAGGAGATCCACAGCCGCCTAAACGGTTTCGTACAACCCAGGTAGTCGTATATCCAGCGGAAGATCAGCTCGCCTTCGCGTTTATCTAAAGTTGTGATAATCGTGATTATCCAAAGTAAAAGATTATCCAAAGCAGTATTCTATTCGTATTTGATTATGAGATAGTTATATTTAATACTTACAAACACTAGTGTCCGGTAAAAAATCATGAAAGTTCTTTGAAAATATTGATGATTAGGAATTTACAGAGATAAAACGAGCGCAACGATTTGAATTTATCTTTGCCAGACTATCGTAGAATGG
>NZ_NFLR01000022.1:0-42158 GCF_002161005.1 Alistipes sp. An116 | reverse complement strand
CGCCGGGCAATCTCCCGGATCCGGGCATTCTTCCACGACAGGCGGCAGCCGTCCGAGAAATGCTCCTCGTAGACCTCCTGCTGGACCGCCGCATCGTATTTCGCAATCTCGGTGGCGACACCAACCGAAATCTCCTCCCGGTCGAGCTGCTCGGCAAGGGCTTCGATCAGATCACAGAGTTTCAATCGGGAGCGGATGTAGGCCTCGGATTTCCCGAACTTCCCGACCAGGCTTTCGATCGTATGACGTCCCGATTCCAGTGCCCGTTTGTAGGCCGCAGCCTCCTCGCGAGGTGTAACGTCCTCACGCTGGAGGTTCTCCGTAATGGCGGCATCCTCGGCTTCGGCATCCGTCAACTCCCGAACAAGGGCCGGAATGAATTGCAGTCCCGCCATCGCTGCGGCCCAATAGCGCCGTTCGCCATAGACAATCTCAAAACCGCCCTCTTTGGGCCGGACGCAAATCGGTTGCAGAACCCCGACCTGGCGGATGCTGTCGGCAAGTTCCTGCAAGATCTCCGAGCGGAAATCCTTGCGGGGATTGTAGGTGCTGCTGACAATCTTGTTCAAATCCAGCAACTGAATGGCCGGAGCGGGTTGCTGTTCCGCAGTCCCGGAATTGGAGGCAGCCTGCGACGATTCCTGCACGTCGGGATTCGGATTCGAAGGGGCGGCTTTCGATGCTTTGGCCCGGCCTTTCTTCGTTTTCGGTTCTTGCTTGGAAGTCTGCATAACATCAAACAGTTTTTACCGTGTGTCTCACGTTTCTGGGACCATGCAATCCCAGCAGACTGCATAGCCAATGAAATAATTATGTTATGAGGACTTATTCCCGACGCGGTCGGTTGCCTCGGGAAGAGACGCAGTCATGCGGCGACGTCGGAGCGGCGAAAAATACCGCAGCCCCGGCAAGGATGATTTTTCGTCCGAGGACGGCGGGCCGCTCGCGGCCTTCCGCATGACTATTTTCCCCGACGGCAACCGGGAAGAAAGAATCATTGATAGAAATTTGACAAATATGATGGAATCAAACAAGATGCGATATGACAGCAGTAATGGATGATTATAAGTATTTCGGACTAATAAAAGAGGGGAGACTAATTAGCCCCCCCCTATTCTATAAAAATTAGTTATTGCTTGACCAGATTTCAACAAACTAAAGCTCTTCAACTACGGAATGCTTTATCTCCTTCTTTTTCCTTTTTCTGAGAGACAAAATCGTATATCAATGATACATAATCGTCTACTATTTGCTCATCCGTTACTTTTTCATTTATATTATACTCTTTAATAATTTGCATCATAAATGGAGTAAGATAGGTATGTATATTTTGACGAATATCTTTTTTCGCATCCTCTTCTGACTTACCTTTTAATTTGTCAACCAAATCTTTGGACTCTTTCCTATTAGAGAAAGGAGAATATATGCAGGTTTGACTATAACGAGGGTATTGCTCAAATCCTGAAATAAAATTACGCTTCACAATTATATTGGGATATTTTTGCCAACCATAGATTGTACTACGAGAACATCCAAATGATTGATTTGCCTCCAGAGCTAATACATATTCATCTATCGCGTCAATACTTGTTTTGTCAATGCTTGTTTTCTCTGGGTTCTTTCTCTTCTCCAATTTATAAATTTGACATTCCTTATCGTATTTAATAACACTAGAACAAATATACGTAGATACTAATGATTCATAGAGATACGAATCCCCCCATAAAACTATGTGGCCATCAAGTTTCTCAGAGCATTTCTTCATGATCTCATTTTTTGTCTACTCCTGAATAATATTTGCCCCATCTGTTTTAAACCCCGTTACCCACAATAAAGAATCAGCTGTTAATAAACAATCTGCTGTGATGGCGAATCCATTATACGAAGCCATAACAGCAGGAAGTTTATACTCGGACAACTTACTAACACATTGATTAACACATAATTCGTAAGCAAACCGCGATAATACATAATTAAAATATTGAGTCAATAAATTCTTCTTATCTTTAGCTAGCTCTTCAATAAAAACAGGTTCTATGAGTTTTAAGAATTCCGGTAGTAAATCAGATAATAAAGTTTTTGTAATCCATTTTCTACCACTATAAGTAAGATTATCTCGCGATAAATCTACCACTTTATCCGTAGACTGACTACATAGATTCCATTCAAAACCCAAATATGCGGTTTTATAAAAATTAAATTTTGCATTTGAAACTAATACATCTCGTAATAGTAATCTCTGTGATAACTCATACGTTTTTAATCTGTCATTAAACCAGAATTCAAACTTAGAACCATACATTCTTTCATAGATGGTAAAGACAAGAATATTATCCTGATAATTAAAAGAGTACCTATAGTCATCCTTATCATCATAATACTTATCCTTCTCTTCATTTACTTTGTAATTCTCAAAACCCCGATCCATATTGGGCGTACTATATTTAAAGTACGAACTTTCCACGGAGCTAAATGTGTCTCTTACAAATTTATCTATTTTAGCCAGATACAAGCTATCACCATCACCCTTGAAGACATCCGTTGTTTCTAGAATATCAAAACTAAATGATGAGCCAAACAATTCTGCAAATTTCTCTTTCGGAATGTCAACCTTAATTGTAGTACCTCGCTTCCTTCCTATATTTTCTTTTACAATTGAACTATATTGACCGTCTGCCGCAGATCTAAAGATTATCCTTTTTGAGGTTTCTCCTACATAATAATAATAGGTTTCAACCTCAAACGTAGGTGCCACAAAAAATATTGATTGCATGCCAATTCCAAAAACGGCGGTTGGCTTTAAGAAATATCGCATATCACGATATGTGGTCTGATAATTCAGATCATTATTATGACTGTCTCCAACAAAATTTGTCATCCTTAACAAAGAGGCTTCCGATATGCCGGTTCCATAATCAATACACTCAAACCGAAGCACTTTCTTTTGCTCATCCTTCCACTTGATCTGCAATTCTACTGGATATCGTTTATATATAAAAGCATCTATATCATTAGGAAACTTAATTGAGTCAACATCCAAATCATAAGATCCAGACTGAATATCATTCCACAACTGCATCTTACTTGCATCAAATGCATTTTGAACGATTTCTCGAATGAAAACAAAACCTGGTTCTTTATATATCCCTCCACCTTTAAGAATACTAAAGATTTTTTCTTGAGACATAGAGAACCTTAAATTCAGTAGATCCGGATTACATTGTATTCCATTATACAGTATTTTTATACTACCTTTACTGATTATTGGAGGCAGGCCTCCTAAATCGCCAGGTGCAATATTGGTCCATTCTCTACTCTGGTTGCTTACTTCCTCTTCCAGCCAATCGAACCAATTTCTTGAAATACGATAGACCTCTTCATTTGGGCAGTCTAACTCCGCTTCAATAGCATTAGGCGATATCAACATATGCTTCACAGAGAGGTGCTTCTGCTCATGCGCTTTTGATTGTTCGGGAATGGCCTTCAGCATGACCTTTGAGTAGGCATTAAAACGATTATTGTCAAAATCCAATAAATCACCAAGCCTAATCATATAGGCGATAAAACGAGGATGAATATAATCGCCTCTATAGCCATTAGCCTCATAATATAATCTCGTCATGACTTCCCCAAAACTCTCGCCATGCAAGAATGCTATATTAGACAGCAGATCCACAAACCTTTTAGGCAATTGTTCTGCATGGAAATTATTCGCTAACTGCTTAAAGGTCCCATTGGTTAATAGATAATCCGCACTTTGCTTTGCATGCTTCGATCTAAAGATCTCAGCTGTTATAATAATTACCGCATTTTTTACCTCCAGAGCCCACTTAAAGTTTTTCAAATCCTGTTCAGTCTCTTTATGATGTATCCGGATAAGCAAACTAGCGGCTCTTGCAATTACAGGATCTGCATTACCCGCAAACTTTTCCAATACTGCTTTAAAGTTCTCCTTCTCCCACTCTGTCTCAACAATATTATACATCAGGATCATACCTATATCGTGAGTTAATCCTGCCATCAAAATAAGAAAAGTATCAGAGGCACTTAATCTTTTAATACGATCCTCACCCAAAAAACATTGAATGTTATCAATTATAGTCATAGAATGACTAATATCATGGACGCTATAGTGCGGAAAAGACATTGATATCAGGTTTAACCCGTTGGTAAGATTTCTTTTATTTAAATCCCATATCGAGTATAACACCTCATAATCTTGATCTTGAGAGGCTAAACATTTAAGATGGTATTCTAATGTATATTTTTTATTATCTTCCATTTTCTAATATCTAATTTAATGATTGAAATTTAGACTACTCAATACCTCTTATCAGAATATAAGCTCTATTAGACCACCAGCCAATTTAGAGTTTTATCTGACCGTATCCAACAAATGTAATAAATTCGGCCCTAAGAATCAAGATATCTGTTTAAATCCTACTCAAACAAATAACAAAAGATGGGTTGCTGTATTTAATTTATCGCCACTTTCCATAGACATAGATATTCCGCTCAAGATAGAGCGTGCGCAGGTCATAAGAGATGACCCACAGACATAACGAGCGGTCGCCTCGAAGACTGAATGTCAAATCACGGAAAGCTGCTTTCGGGAAGCGGACGTCCTGCGTGTAGAATCGCCCCTTGTAACCCGTAGGCGTCGCTTCACACAAGTAGACGCTAAAAGTACGAAACAACCAGCGGAGAATCCTCCGCCGGTTCTCGGGGTACAGGCTCTCGACATAAAAGCGATGGTAGCAAATCATCTCCTGCTGCTGTCAACGTAAACGATACCTCCGGGCAAAATAGGCGACAACTCCCGGAATGTGCTTTTTGTAGTAGGGCTGATTTTCCCGGCACCACGCGGCAAGTTCCTGCTTCGTGGTAAAGGGACGGCGCCAGCTGCGCCCCGACATAATACGATCCAACTCGGGAGCCAAACGCTCGACAAAATCTCCAACGGTCCAGCCTTCCCAGATGTGCTTCTGAAGGTCAATCATACCAAATCCATTTTGAAGTTTGACATACGGTTTTAGAACCGGCCCATCCAGAAATGGAAGGTGCCGGCCACGGGCCGATACACAGCGGCGGGACCAACCGGAGGTCCTTTTCGGACGATACAACCCCGATGGGTGGAGATCGTGCGAAAAGGGACTTCGAGGTGCAGGCACGACGCTATCTTGGCCCGAGGTCGGCACTTGTGGAATAACCTTCTACCCCACTGTCAAACTCTTTGCTCATCCGGTCCGACCACAATCCGGGGTGTACGCCGCAGCGCATTTTGCAGGTTGCGCTGGTTAATCCGGTAAACGAGCATCAGCAGATCATAGGCGCTGTACAGGAATTGCCGCCGATAGATCTTGGGGCGAATCAGCCGTTTTTGGCGGTAACGGGTCAGCGTTTCAGGGCGAATGTCGAGGACTTCGCAGGCCGCATCGGCCGTCAGGAAGAGCGGCTCGTCGCTTTGACTGCACAGGTATTCAAAAAGCAGCAAGCCCTTGCTCAAAAGAAAGTTCGTCTTGATGAGACGTTCGAGCTGTTCGGAGGGCACAAGCCGATAGATGCGGGGATTTTGTTTGGTTTCCATAGGTAACAGATTTATTGATTCAACGATTCGAGTTTTCCGCGGCGGCGCATCTTGCGGATGAACTCCTGCACCTCGGAGAGTAGGTACATGCGTCGGGTTCCGATGTTGAAGCCGACGAGCAGCCCCTGTTCGCGGAAGCGGCGCACCTGGCGTTCGCTCTGGCGGAGCAACTGGCAGACCTCCGCAAAATCGAGGATCGGATCGCCTTCGAGCTGGCTCCGGTGATCCTTCATGAAGTGTACGATCTCGAGGACCTCTTCGACCGTCCGCAGAATGCGGGACAGGTCATCCGTGTGTTGATTTTCCACCTTTGTCGGGTTTGGTTTCCACGGCAAAAATGGAACAACCCCAGCACTCGTTTATCAGTGTTTGAATCAATTATATGTTTTTCCAGATCCGAAACCCGGACAACACTTGCCTTCGGCAGTCCATCAGAGAGCAGAACAAAATCCCCACAACTTGCCGGTATCGGCAAAAATCATTATATTTGGGTCGGAAATCGGCCGTTTCACTTGCCGATACGACGTTTGGTTATGGAGTCATTTCAGTCGCGGCATTCGCCGCAAAGCACGGCATCGCGGAGCGCACGGCCCGCAACTACTGCGCCTCGGGAAAGATCGAGGGAGCCTTCTTGACGGGCAAGACCTGGAACATTCCGGCGGATGCCGCATTGCCCAGTCGCAAGCCGCGAGCCGGGCATATCATGCCGCTGTTGAAGGTGTTGCGCGAGCAGAAGACGATGCGTCACAAGGGTGGCATCTACCACCGCACGCAGATAGACCTTACCTATAACTCAAACCACATCGAGGGCAGCCGGCTGACCCACGACCAGACCCGCCACATCTTCGAGACCGACACGGTGGGCGTCGAAGGCGAGACGCTGCGCGTGGACGATATCCTCGAAACCACGAACCACTTCCGCTGCATCGACACGATCATCGACCGGGCCACGGAGCCGCTCACCGAAGCCTTCATCAAGGAACTGCACGCACAACTCAAGTCCGGCACGTCGGACAGCCGCAAGGAGTGGTTCGCCGTGGGCGACTATAAACGTCTGCCCAACGAGGTCGGCGGCATGGAGACCACGCCTCCCGAAAAGGTACACCGCGAAATGAAGCAACTCTTGGCGGAGTACAACGCCCGGCGGCACAAAATACTCGACGACATTCTCGACCTGCACCAGCGTTTCGAATGCATCCACCCGTTTCAGGACGGCAACGGCCGTGTCGGACGACTCGTGCTATTCAAAGAGTGTCTGGCGGCCGGCATCGTTCCCTTCATCATCACCGACGACCTCAAGATGTTCTACTATCGTGGTCTGCAACAGTGGCCAGCCATACGCGAATATCTGCGTGACACCTGCCTCACAGCGCAAGACAACTACAAGGCGTTGCTCGACTACTTCCGAATCCCCTACTGAACCGCCAGAACAATCTCCAGGCAAATTACACAATCAGAGGGACACAAACGACTACCCGTTGAACTAAATCTTTGATTTATTTATATTTACACGCAGTATACTACTTACAAAAATCGGCAAAAAAATCCGCAGGTTCGTTTCCAATTCGGTTGCAAAATCAGGAAATTTTTCGTAACTTTGTAACAACCAAGTGAATACAAGGGAAAACAGCGAAAATAGGTTGTGGCCGATTCGGTGTATCTAAAAATTTTTACAATCTTAACACGTTGACATATTGGCAATTACGATATGGGGTCAGCTGTCGTATTGCTCAGGTTCACTTCCATTTCGAGCCGGTCGAACGGGAATTTCTCGAGAAACAGGAGTTGAAAACCATGCTCAACAAGGAGATCACCATCACCCGACTGGCGCAGGCCCGCGGCATCTTCTGTTTCTGCTGCCTGACCGGCTTACCGCCGGGGAGAACGGGGCGTCCCGTCATCGAATAGACTTCGGAAAACCCGGAGAGAGGCGCGCCTCTCTTCCAAAACAGACGGGCTGGAGAAGCGGTTGCTTTCCCGGCCCGTCCATTTTCACTGCGCCGTTCCGGAGCCTGTTTTGCTCCGTTCCCCGGCCTCCGCTTCGGCACCGGCCCGTCAGATGCGCCGCGGATAGTGCCAGAGGATGGCCAGCAGGGTCACCACGCCGAGCACAACCGGATAGTAGAGATAGCGCATGATGGCCAGCGGCGAGAGGCCGGTCAGCCCCGCGGCCATGAGCATCTGCGCCCCGTAGGGCAGCAGCCCCTGCGTGAAGCAGGAGAAGGTGTCCAGCAGACTGGCGCTGCGCCGGCGGCTGACACCGAAACGGTCGGCAATCCGGCGCGCAATGGGACCGACGGTCAGGATGGCGATGGTATTGTTGGCCGTGCAGAGGTTGGCCAGCGAGACCAGCCCCGCGATGGTCCCTTCGGCGCCGCGGCGCCCCGAGATGCGGCGCGTCATGACCGAAATGATCCAGTCGATGCCGCCGTTCAGACGGATCATCTCCAGCAGGCCTCCGGCCAGCAGCGTGATGATGATCAGTTCGCCCATGCCGGTGATTCCACGCCCCATGCCGCCGCACCACTCCATCAACGAGAAGCTGCCCGTCGCCAGCCCGATCACCCCCGACGAAACGATGCCCAGCAACAGAACCTTCATGACGTTCATACCGGCCACGGCCGTCACCAACACCAACAGATAGGGCACGACACGCATCCAGACCACAGGTTCGGGATCGGTCGGGACATGGGCGACGCTTCCCGTGACGAGGTAGATGCCCAAGGTGACAAGGGCCGCCGGGGCGACGATCCGCACGTTGACACGGAACTTGTCGCGCAGGTCGCACTCCTGGGTGCGCGTGGCGGCGATCGTTGTGTCGGAGATGAACGAGAGGTTGTCGCCGAAGAAGGCACCGCCGACGACGATGGCCGTCAGCCAGGCCTCGTTCATGCCGGTCTCACCGGCCAGACCCGCGGCCACGGGGACCAGCGCCACGACCGTTCCGACCGAGGTTCCGATCGAGAACGAGACGAAGCACGAAGCCAGAAACAGCCCCGCGGGAAGGAGACTTCCGGGCAGCAGATGGAGCGTCAGCGCCACGGTGGCATCGACGGCGCCCATGCTGCGGGCCGATTCGGCGAAGGCCCCGGCCAGCACGAAGATCCAGATCATCAGCATGATGTTCGGGTCGGAGGCGCCGCGCGAGAAGTGGCCGATGCGTTCGGCAAAGGGCATGCGGCGCATCACGGCCACGGCGTAGACCGAGGCGGCGATGAAGGCCACCGAGATAGGCATTTTGTAGAAATCGCCGGCCAGCAGCGACACCACAAGGTAACAACCCAGAAAGACCAGCAGCGGGGTCAGGGCAAAGAATCCGCCGCGACGTACGGGCGCCGGATTTATCGGAGAGTTTGTCGTATCCATATTACACGGGCATTGATCGATCGGCCGTACGGCCGATCGGCTGCAAAAATAGGGCAAAAAATCGGGAAGGCCAATTTTCTCCCCGCCCGGCATCGATATCGGCACCGGTACCAGACCACGCCTACTCTACCCTTCCGACCCGCAACCGGCGGTCCGCAGCCGACAGGCCGCAACAGGCAGTCCGCAACAGGCAGTCCGCAACCGGCGGTCCGCAACCGACAGTCCGCAACCGACGGCCCGCAGCCGGCAGTCCGCAACCGGCGGTCCGCAGTCAGCAGTCCGCAGCCGGCAGCCCGCAACCGGCAGTCCGCAACCGGCAGCGGAGCGAAAGCCCTTCCCGACAACAAGACGGCCGGGTCCCGAAAGACCCGGCCGTTCTGCATAGAAACAGGAGAAGACAATACGAATTTCCGTATCAGGGCAGACTCATCTCCACGTAGTTCAGGCCTTTGGTTCCGACCTGGTTGTTGCCCTGCGTGCGGACATCGTGCTCACCCACCATGTTGTTGCCCGAGGGTGAGGAGTCGATCACCGTGTTGCCCGAACCTTCGTTGAGTTTCCAGTAGCCCACCAGACCTTCGGAGTCAACCGGAACCGAATAGAAGTGATTCTCGGAGTTGATCTCCTCCTTCGAGAGGGCGCGATTCCAGATGCGGACCTCGGACATGTATCCAGGGAAGTAACGATCCGCATTGTACGAATATCCGATCCAGAAGGCCCGGCTGTATTCGCTCTCGTAACCGCTATAGGTAACGCCCAGATTCAGCCCGCTGTAGAGCGAGAGGAAGGATTGATAGGCCAGTTCACCGTCGATGTAGAAGTAGACGTTGATGCCGCTCCATACGACGGCGATGTGGTACCAGTGATCCATTTTGTCAAGCGTCAGGGCCGCATCGGTCTTGTTGTCGCTGTAGGTGGCCAGCTGCAGCTGGTTCCAGGCCACGCCGACGTCGCCCATACGCAGCAGGAACTTGCCCTCGATACCCATGATGGTGGAGAGGCTTCCGGACTTGCGCTCCTCCTGGATGTTGACCAATGCCTCCATCGTACCCGCATCCTTGAGGTTGTTCAGCGCCGAGGAGTTCTTCAGCGTCGAGAAATAGGTACGCGACTTGCGCATGTCGGCCACGCACTCGATCAGACCCTTGGGCTTTTGGGTCACCTTGACCGTCACCACCTGCGGTTTGGCATTGTCCGGCGCATTCTTTTCGGTCAGCGTCACCTCGCACTCGCGGGCAGCGCCTTCGGTGAGGGCCGCAACCGAGAAGTGCAGCGCACCCTCCGTATAGCCGTCGAAGGTCAGCCAGCCGTTGCCCGACTCATTGAGTGCGACATCGAACTCGAGGTTCGTCGTCACGGGGATGTCCAGCTTCTGGGCATCGACACTCAGGAAGTAGGCCGGTTTTTCGGTTGCCAGCTGCGGTTTGACCGTCTGGGTAATCTTCAGGGTGGCCTCACCGCTCTTCAGCCCCTTGATCTTGACGGTAGCCTCACGCGGGGCATCGCCGTCGTTCTGGAGCACGGCAAAATAGGCCGTCACCTTGTTTTCCGAGCCATCCTCTGCCGGACGGGCGATCGACCAGGTCAGCCATCCGTCGTCGGCGCCCGTGATTTCGGCCTTCAGGTCGCGGCTGTCAACATTGGTCTTCAGCTCCACGGCTACCCGGTCATCGGCCGTATAGGCCAGCTTCATCTCGCTTTTCGACGTGATCTCGATCAGCTCGGGCTCGACGCCCTGCACCGTAATACGGAAAGCCACCGTCTTGCCACCCATCTTGAAGGTGTAGTCGGCCACCTTCTCCTGTTCGGTCTCGTTGGCCTTGACGTCGAAGATCACCTCGGCGCCATCCTCACCGCTCGTGGCCGAAGGAGTCACGAAGTCCGACTCACCCTCCAGCGTCCAGTTTCCGGAGCTGGTGACCAGCACCGTCACCTTGCCGCCCTCGTGAGAGAGCAGGTTCGAGCCTTCGGGATAGAAGATCTCGAGCTGCTCCTCGCTCTGCGAGGCCATCTTCTTGAGGGTAATCTGCAGGGGGGCGCTCTTCGTACCGCAGGTGAAGGTATAGCTGAAGATCTGATCCACCTCCTTCTCGTTGGCCTTCACGGTGAAGGTCACCACGTCGCCGTCCTTGCCTTCGGTGGCCGAGGGGGTCACATAGTCGTTCGCCTCCCCCTTGAGGGTCCAGGCGCCCGAGCTGGTCACCAGGACGGGGACCTCACCGCCCTTGCTGCCGACGGTGGTTTTCTGGGGATTGATCGAGATGGCATCCTCAACGGGTTGAGGGGTCACCTCCTTGTCGCTGTTGCTGCAGGCTCCGCAGAAGAGGAGTGCCGAAGCTGCGAAAACAAACAATTGGTTCAGTTTCATTTCAGTAGTTTTTGACAAAGTTTGCCTGAATTGGTTTTTGGACCGGTCGGCACCCGTCGCGGGCGGCAATCCGGACCGGGCCGGAAAGCCCCCGGACGGAGACCGTTCCTATCAGTTGATCGGGTGCGGGTTGGGGTCGTAGCTGCCCTCGCCCAGCTTGTTGTAGACGTTCTTGGGATCGAGCACGTTCTGGCCGTAGCAGCCTTGGGCCATGTTGCGGAACTGCTGCAGCGAGTGGGTGCGGTTGTTGCCGACGGTTCCCGTTCCCGAAGGATCGAAGGCGAACCACATGATCCAGCCGTAACCGCGTTCCATGAGCTGTTTTGCACGATCGGCACTCATCGTCTGACTGTAGTTGAGCTGGACGGAGTATCCGGCGCAACCGCTCAGATCCATCCCCTTGACGGGGCTTGCGGCGCCGCCGTAATCGGCGCAGACGTTGTCGACGAACTCACCGGGCTGGTGCTCGACGCCGTCGATGGTCACCGAAGGCAGGCCCGGGCCGATATAGCCCAGATAGTAGAGGTGGATCCAGGTCTCCCAGGGGCAGAGCTCCTTCATGGCCTTTTTCGTCTCATAGAGCAGGCGTGCGGCCTGCTTCGAACTGGGGGCGGTAAACCACTGGGTGGTCGAATAGCCGTAATTCGAATACTCGTCGTCGAAGCCGATACCGTCGAGTTTGTAGTCGTAGCAGATCTGTGCCAGCTCCCTGCCGAACTGTTCGCAACCGTAGTCGCTCAGACCGGCCACACCGGCCTGGTCGTGGTTGCCCAGAATGTCGAGCAGCACCTTGATACCCTTCTTGCGCAGAGGCTGGAGCAGTGTTTCGGAGTTGTCGAGCAGGGCCTGAATGTTGGGGTTGGCCGACATGTAGACCTTCTGCTTCGAGGCATCCCAGTTGATGTTGCCGGCGAAGAGCACCACGGCATCGAAGAAGGGCTGACCGTCCTCGAGCACATACTCCAGGGCATTGAGCGGGTTGCAGTCGTTGACCTCGAAATAGCAGATGTTGCGGATCTTCTTCGAGTTGGCCTTCGAAACGAACAGGTCGACATACGCGGCATCGCTCTTGATGGTCAGGCCTTCGGTCTTGGCCACGGCCTGCAGCGGAATCATGTAGGTGGTCACGTAGGCCAGCTCGTCGCTCGGGCTGACCGTCACCTCGATCGAGGCGGAGGTTTCGCCCTTCTCGATCGTCATGAGGCCGTCGTTGGCCACCGACAGCGCCTCGGCCGGGAAGACCTCATACTCCGTACCGTTGTCGAAGTTGTACTCCTCGACCCGGCGTTCGTCGAAACTGATCATCACCTGAACGTCGTTCGAAACGGCCTTTTCGAGGGTGAAGGTCAGCGTCTTGACCACGGCCTGCGGATTCTCGGCCGGGAATTCGATCTTCAGCTCGTCGGCCGACGAGAGCGAGCCCGTCACGGCCTCGACATCGCCCGAATCGCCGTCACCGGCCTTCTGCGTCACGGCGATCTTCACGCTCTTCTCCCCCTCGGAAGTCGAGACGACGATCTGTCCCACACGGGCGTCGCCCTCGTTATCGAGCGCATTGACCGTCAGCGTATTGCCCTCCCTCGAGGCGGTCATCCAGGCCTCGGGATAGGTGAAGGACCAGTCGGGAGCGTTGGTCGTAACCGTAAGTTTCACGGCCTGATTGCCGGTAGCCTCGAAGGCCAGCGGGTCGGACGGCGCCACACCCAGCACGATCTCACCCTCCTCGACGGCATCCTGCGTCACATTGATGCGTACGGGCTGTGCATTGCCGGCCGAGATGGTGATACGCCCCGGGCGCAGCGACTCGGAGGTATTGGCCTGAGCATTGACCTTGAGGGTGTTACCCTCCTTCACGGTCGTGATCCAGTCGCTCTTCTCGACGCTCCACGACTCGGCGTCGGTTTCGACCGTCAGGACCACGTCCTCGTTGCCGTCAGCCTTGAACGAGATGTCGGACATCGGCTTCACACTAAGCGTGTTCTGCTTGTCGACCTCCTCGGAATCCTTACACGAGACGAATCCCGTCGATGCAATGGCGAACAGAGCCGCCAAAAGCATCCATCCTGTTTTTTTCATCTTTGATTTGGTTGATTAAAGGTTAGTAAACATGATTTTATGAGTTGTCATTGATATTGCGGGCGACCTCATCGGAGACAGGGCTACTCTTCGGGCAGCGCGACGCTCTGCCAGTCGACCTCGCGTTCGGTCTTGAGGTCGAAACCGTTCGAGGTGTAGTCGCGGACGGTTTTTCCCGAGGTGTTGTCGTCGAACTTCCAATAGGCGACCAGCCCTTCGGAGGCGGGGTCGATCTTGTAGAAGTGGTTCGGGGCATTGATCTCGTCGGCCGGGAGGGCGCGGTTCCAGAGACGGACTTCGCTCATGCGGCCGTCGAAGCGGCGCTCGTAGAAGAGGTCGCCGTCGGTCTGCAGCCGGTACGAATGGCCGATCCAGAAGCAGCGGGGCTTGCCGTCGGTTTCATCCGAGTGCGGGATGGCGAAGTTGACCTTGTCGATGAGAGCCGTACGGCCGTCCGCCGCCGAGACCTCGGCACGCTGCGAAACCTTGAGGCGGCCGTCGATGTAGACGGCGACGGTTCCGTGATCGAACGTCACGGCGATGTGGTACCAGCGGAAGGGCTTCAGATCGAACTGGCTGTCGGGCGAGTTGGGGATCCGGTTGCGGGCGGGCGAGGTGTCCTCCTCGGAGATCTTCCGGGCGAAGGCCACCTGCAGCTGGTTGGCGGGGCCGTTGTCGCCCAGACGGATCATGAAGAGATCCTCGACACCCATAATCGTCGAGATCTCGCGATTGAACGAGTTGGCATAGATGAGCGCCTCCATCGTGAAGCTCTCCATATCCTTCACGGCCTGGGTGTCGGCCGTCCATTCGGGCCATGCGCAGTTGTTCTGCATGTCGGCCACGACGTTGATCAGCGCCGCCTTCGAGAAGACGAAATAGAGCGTGCGGGCACTCTCGAGTACGGCCATGCCGTCGGCCGAGGAGATCGTCACCGGCAGCACGTAGCGCTCACGACTGTCGATGGGCAGCCGGTCGAGGTTCTCGAACGAAAAGGCGACGGGGGCACTCTCGACCGCACCGGCCTCGATCGTGGCCGTCACCTCCGAGAAGGTGTAGTAGCCGCCGTCGGCGGGCAGCAGCCGGGCCGAGTCGTCCTCGTAGAACCTCCGGTAACGGTCAACCAGCTCGGGGGCCACGGTGAAGGCCACCCGGATATCCCGCGCCTCAGGCTGCGCCATGGCTACGGTGAGGTTACAGGTTTCGTTTTTGGTGACATCGAGGTTGTCGCGCTTGACGAAGATCTGATCCGCATAGGAGTTTGCGGAGATGAAGACCTTGTTGTCGAAGTGGTATTTGGCCTCCTCG
This sequence comes from Alistipes sp. An116, assembly GCF_002161005.1. NCBI lineage: Bacteria > Pseudomonadati > Bacteroidota > Bacteroidia > Bacteroidales > Rikenellaceae > Alistipes > Alistipes sp. An116. The sequence continues at coordinate 27,453 of NZ_NFLR01000022.1, read as the reverse complement.
TCGCCCTTGCAGGCGGACAGCGCCAGGGCGGCCATCAGGCATCCTGCGAATGCAAGTCTCTTTTTCATGGTCACAGTCAGTTTTCGGGGTTGGCATTGCCGGCGGCGGGATTCAAAATGGCCATCGCCTCACGGATCCGCTTGTAGGTCGGTTTGTTGAAATAGTCCTCCTGGGCGTTCGAGACGCAGAGTCCGAGTTTGGTGCACTTGACGGTGCTGGACGTCGAGGGGTCCATGACCCACTCGGCGGCCGTCTGCACCGTGGCGCCCACCTGGGCATCCTCGCCGCCGTCGGCCAGCGCCGGCACCGAAGCCTCGAGGATGATGCGGTCACCCGGCACCTCGCCGGTGAGCTGATCGCGCACCTTGCGCGAGATGGAGACCGTAGCCTTGGCATCCTCGGTAAGGATGATCAGGTAGTTGCAGCGCGAGACGAGCGTCTGCCCCTCGATGCGGGCCACATAGGCCGGATAGCCGCGCAGGCAGATCAGCTTGTCGGGGTGCTGTCCGGCCCAGGCGTCGACCGCCAGGATGAAGGGCGTAGCCGGCGAGGCATCGTAACCGCCCAGATAGGAGGCCACGACGCCGTCCAGACCGTATGCCTCGCAGAGGGCCAGCTGACGTTCGGTCTCGGCCTTGCAGTACGAGGCGAAGTGCTCTTCGGTATACTCCTCGCCGGCACCGGCGTCGAGGGCCTCGTCGCGCAGCGTCTCCCAGGCTTCGCGGATGGCGTCGTAGGAGATGACGTTGAGCGTGCGCGTGCCCTTTTCGGCCCGCACCCGGGCCACCTCGCCGACAATCGTCGCATGGAGACCGTCGGCGTGGTTCATGAGCAGGAAGTCCACGCTGTCGGGCATCGACATCGGATGTTGGTTCTGGCGGTTGGGAGCGCCCGGCGTCCCCTCGATGTGCATCATCATCAGGGGGTGTTCCGAGGCCTTGAAGTCACGCAGCGCAGCCAGCGTGGCGGGATCGCTCTGCGACATCTGAGGCAGGAAATCCTTGTTTTCGGGATCCGTCCACTCGCTGCACGAGACCGTCAGGGCCGCGGCAGCCAGGATCGGAAGAAATAGCTGTTTCATGTTACGAAGTTTCATTGGGTTGTTCGACACTTCGGCGGCCTATTTGATCGCCGGGTTGCAGTCCCACCACATGCGGGTGGCCATGTTGTCCGAGCCGCCGAGCAGCTCCACGGCACGGGCGTAGTTTTCGGGGTTGTTGGTCGCCTCGTCGGCCGGATAGGGCATGCGGCGGGCGCCGAGCTCCAGATTGCGGACTCCCTGGGTGTTGTTGCCCACAACGGACTCCACGGCCGGAATCAGATGGGGGAATCCCGTGCGGCGGATGTCGGCCCAGGCCTCGTTGCCCAGGTGGAAGTTGGCGATCCACTTCTGGATGAGGATGCGCTCCTGCATCTCCTCCTTCGAGGCGGCGTCGTTCCAGGCCACGCCCAGCGTCGAGAGCTGCCCGTCATAGGAGGACAATCCGTCGTTGGGGTCGACATAGGGCTGGGGCAGGGTTGTACCGGCCAGGTACTCGTCGACGCCGCCCACACCCCACTGTTCGAACGAGAGGCGCACCCCCTGCTCGTAGAATTCGCGGGCCGTGCCGCCCATCTGCCAGCCGAAGACACCGGCCCCCTCGGCACGCAGGAAGGCCACCTCGGCAGCGTTCATCCACTGCACGGGGGTCGACATGCCGTCGACGAAGTTGACGCCCGAGTAGAGCAGGCCGATGGTGCTCAGGGCCGGAATGACGCCTCCGCGCCGCATGCCGACATACTCCGGAGCATTCTCGCCCGTAAACTGCGCGCGGCTGAAGTACTTCTCGCGCCGGGGATCGTTGTAGCCGTTCATGTAGCAGATGATGTCAGCCGCGGCGTGCGAATCGCCGCCGGTGAGCGAACCGACCGGCGTGTTGTACATGCAGGCCGTGTAGAGCGGATTGCCGTCCTTGCCGAAGGCCAGCGGCGAGAGGGCCGCGTTGTCGTCGTTCGACTGCAGGACGCCGACGGGATGGGCCACGGCCTCCTCGGCAAGCTGCTGCGGGGTGAGCCCCTCCGAGCTGCGGAAATCGGTGTAGACCACACGCATGGCCAGACGCAGCTTCATCGAGTTGGCGAAGCGGCACCATTTGCGGGCCGTACCGTCGAAGACCTGGTCGGTCGTCGAGGTGATGCTGTGGTCGAGGTTTTCGTCGAGCAGGGCGATGGCCTCGTCCAGCTCGTCGAACATCTGCGAGTAGACCTCCGACTGCGAGTCATAGGCCACCTGGATCTTGCCCGTGCTGCCGATCTCGGAGTAGGGAATCGGGCCGTAGGTGTCGGTCACGCGGTTCAGGACGCAGACCTTGACGATCTTCATGATGGCGTGCACCATCGGATCGTCCGAGATGCCCTCGATGTTGGACATGTTGCTGTAGAGCTGCGGGATGACCTTGTCGCTGTAGAGGAAGACGCGGGTCCAGTCGTCCGTAGGGTTGTATTTGGAGATGGTCGACGTCCAGCCGTTGTTGGCGTCGGCGTAGTAGCCGCCCTGCGTGCCGCCCAGCAGGCAGTCGGTGAACTGCGCCGTGTTGACGTCGGTGGAGACCACCGTGCCGAACATGGCCGAGAGTCCCGAAGCGATGGCATAGTCCCTGGCCTCCATCTGCTCCTTGGTGACCTCGTAGGGGTTGCTGTTGATTTCGAGGTAGTTTTTCGTGCAGGCTCCCAGGCAGCACACGGCCGCCAGGGCAAGCGAAGCCTTGATCATATCGTATTTCATCGTGCGACGAGTTTTAGAATTTGAGACGCAGGTTGAATCCGACGCTGCGCAGCGAGGGCATCATGAAGTAGTCGATACCCTGATAGTAGTTGCCCGTAGAGGCGATCGATTCGGGGTCGAACGGCGCCTTGTTGTAGATCATCCACAAGTTGCGGCCCACGAGCGAAAGGGTGATTTCGCAGACGTTGCCCAGCTTCTTCTTCGGGATGGTGTAGCCGATCGAGGCCTCCTGCAGGCGGACGTTCGTGGCCGAATAGGTGTAGAACTGCGGGATGGAGTTACCGCCGGCGATGGCCGAGTACCAGGTGTAGGGGTCGACCACGTCGCCGCCGTTGATCCACACGCCGCCGGCGTCACGCGCCGCGGCCGTCGCCTCCGAAACGCCGTAGAGATCCAGCATGGCCTGCGTGCGCGAGTAGACGATGCCGCCCAGACGCGCCGTCACCATGCAGCCGAACGTGAGGTTCTTCCAGCGGAAGTCGTTGCGCCACGAGAGGTTGGCATCGGGCAGCACCGAGCCGAGCTTGACATACTTGTTGACGTCCTGGATCGTCTCGGTCGAGACGGCGCCCGTCTCGTCGATGTAGATGGCATGGTTCTCGTCGTAGCGCAGGTCGCGGCGCGAGTAGAGGTCGCCCAGCGTACCGCCCTCCTGCAGCAGGAACTGCGCATCGCCCAGACCGCCCATGTTGAGCCGCTCGATCGAGAAGCGCTCGCCCGTGGCGTAGTTGATGACGTTGTTGGCCAGCGAGAGGATGCGGTTGCGGTTGGTCGAGAAGGTGAAGTTCGTCTCCCAGGTGAAGTCACGCCACGTATTCCGGTAGCCGAGCGCCAGTTCGACACCGCGGTTGAGCACGTTTCCCGACTGGATGATGATCGACGAGAAGCCCGTACCGCCCGACAGCTGCGGGTCGAAGGTCTGATTCGAGGTGTGGGAGTTGTAGTAGGTGACGTCGAGGTTGAAGTGGCGCAGGAAGCGCATCGTCAGACCCACCTCGAACGACTTGGTCCGTTCGGGCTTGAGGTGGAAGGCCGGATACTGCGTCTGGGTGTTCCACGACAGACCGCTCTCGTTCCACGAATAGAGCGGGTTGGCGATGTAGCGCTCGAAGGCCACACCCACCGAGGCGTACGATCCGCGGACCTTGACATAGGAGAGGTTCTCGGGCATGTTCGGGATGATCTGCGACAGCACCACCGAAAGGCCCACCGACGGATAGAAGAACGACGAGGCGTTCGAGTGGGGACCGGCCAGCTGCGAGGGCCAGTCGTTGCGGCCCGTGAGCGTGAGGTAGTAGGTGCCCTTGTAACCCACCTCGGCCGAGGCGAAGAGCGACTGCGTCTGCTCGCGCCACCCCTCATCCAGACGCGTCGTCTTGGTCGAATTGCTCAGATTCTGGAGGTTGAAGACGTTGGCCAGCCCCTGCTTCTCGCCCGACGTGCCGTCCGAGATCGGACCGCGGATCTTCATGGCGTCGTTCTTCATGTCGGAGAACGAGGCGCCGATGTTGGCCTGCAGCGACCAGTCGTCGCCGAACGTCTTGTTGATGTTGACCAGCGCATCGCCGTAGACCTGGCGGTCCATCGTCTTCGTCACGCCGTACAGACCGTTCGACGACTGCTCGGTGAGCTGCACGTTCGACGAGGCGTACATCTTCTCGGTGTAGGTGTTGTGCGAGTTGTCGATGCGGATGCGGCCCGAGAGGTTCAGCCAGTCCAACACGTCGTACGACAGCTGGGCGCTGAGCATGTAGCGGTCCTTGCGGTTGCCGCGCAGGTTGCGGTAGTTGGCCCAGTAGGGGTTCTGCATCGTGATGCTGCCGTCGCCCATGGGCCAGTACTGCTTCGAGATCTTGTCCACGGGGTCGTAACGCTCGTACATCTTGATATCCTCCCAGTCGTCGCCGCGCGGGAAGAGGTAGGCGCCCGTCAGCGGGTTGTTATACGTACCCTGGTTGATCATGTTCAGGTCCTTCTGCAGCACGTAGCTGGCGCCGACGTCGAGCTTCATGCGGTCGTTGAGAAACGACGTCGTGTTGCGGAACGTGAAGTTGTAGCGGTCGTAGCTGTTGTTGGGAACAATGCCCTCTGAGTTGACCGCCGCAGCCGACAGATAGGTCTGGTTCTTCTCCGTACCGGTCGAGAGCGAGACGCTCTCGGTGTTGTTGACTCCCGTGCGGAAGTAGTCCGAGCGGGGATCATACCCCATGCGGTTGACCTCGTTGAGGCGTTTGCCCCAGCTGTAGCTGTTGACGTTGATCGGCGTGGTGAGGTTGCCCGTGCCGTAGCGGTTCTGGAACTGCGGCAGCACGAAGGGCGACATCACCTCGACACCGGCCGTGGCGGTGACCGACAGCTGGCCGGCCTGACCGCGTTTGGTCGTCACGACGATGGCGCCGTTGGCCGCATCCGAGCCGTAGAGGGCCGCCGCCGCGGCACCCGTCAGCACCGAGATCGACTCGATGTCCTCGGGGTTGATGTCGGCAATGGGGTCGGTCGTACCCTGCGAGGCGAACTCCGTGCCGCCGTCCTGCGCCTTGGTGAACATCGGCACGCCGTCGATCACGTAGAGCGCATTGGACGACTGCGAGATGGACTTCGTACCGCGCATGACCACCTTCGAGGCGCCGCCCACACCCGACGACGAGGCGTTGATCGTCACACCGGCCACCTTGCCGTTCAGCGAGTTGATGAAGTTGGCATCCTTGTTGGCCACGATCGACTCGGAGTTGACCTGCTGCACGTTATAGGAAAGGGCCTTTTCGGCGCGCTTGATGCCGAGGGCCGTCACCACGACCGACTCCACCTCAACGGCCTCGGGCTTCAGCACGATGTCGAACGTCGAGCGGTTGCCGACGGCCAGCGTCACGGTCTGATAGCCGATAAAACTGACCGACAGCGCGGGTTGTTCGACCGTCGAGGGGATCGTCAGCGTAAACGAGCCGTCGATACCGGTGGTCGTTCCGACGGTCGTGCCGTCGATGAGAACCGTGGCACCGATGACCCCCATACCGTCAGCGTCCTTCACCACACCCGAAACCGTCGAGGGGGGGGGGTACAGCGGCGGGACGCTTCGCCAGAACGATGTTCGGCACGGAGACCCGGTACGTGATGTCCGTATTGCGGAAGAGTTGTGCGAGGGCCTCGTCCAGCGGACGCGCATCAATCCGCAGCGTGACCGTACGCTCCGTATCGATGTCATCGGTATAAAGGAAGAGGAATCCGGTCTGTTTTTCGATTTCGTTCATGACGGTTTTCATCGGGACATTCGTCATGTCGAGCTTCACCGTCACGCTCCGATTCTGGGCCCGGGCGACCGAAAAACCCAAAAATACGGCCAAAACAAGAGTAATCAGGCATTTGACTTGCCTAATACTTGATTTTTTCATAAATTTGTTAAAAGGATAAATAGGTTAGCGATCAAGGTCTGTTTGTCCTTCGATCCGCGGGTGCTGCCACATCCGCGGATTTTTCATGACGTACAGTGGCTTAGAACAAGGGAAAGGGGTTCAATTCATAGGCATTCGGCTTCGTCGGTGAATATAAATGGTATTGGTTTCGTTGTCGTGCGCATAGGTGAAGTCCGAGGTCATCATCTGCAGCAGATCCAGGGCGTGGTCAATGCCATACGAAACGCGGATCTTGCCGTGATAGCGGCGGTCGGTCAGGTTGCCGGGGCCCTCGACGACGATCTGCACGCCGTAGTAGCGTTTGAGTTTGTCGATCACCTCGCCGAAGGTCAGTCCGTTGAGGTTCATCAGACCGTCGACCCAGCGGAAATCGTCCGGATCGGAGATCTTCTCGAGCTGCAGATGGCTGTCGACGAGATTCGCCTCCTCGTTGGGCGAGAGGATCAGGCTCTCGTCGGCATGCTCCCGGTTGCGGATCTTGAGCCGGCCCTCGAGCAGGGCGGCCGAGAAGCTGTGGTTGTCGGCATCGGCCAGAATATTGAACTTCGTGCCGAGCACCTCGGCCTCGCAGGCGAAGGTCTCGACCACGAAGGGCCACGAGGCATCGTGTTCGACCTCGAACATCGCCTCTCCGGAGACTCGGACCTGGCGCCGGCGGGAGGAAAACAGGGTCGGATATTCGAGTGTCGAGCCGGCGTTGAGCCAGACGTGCGAACCGTCGTTGAGGGTCACGGAGATGCTCTGCCCGTTCGGGGCGGTGATGGTCATGAACTCCTGCGAACGCAGATCCATCGCCCGGTGGCTCAGCAACTGCCCGATACCCAGCCCCACCAGCAGTCCGGCGGCGATGCCGGCGCTCCAGCGCAGGGTCCGCCGCCAGCGGGACATCGGACGGCGAAGGGTCGCGGCAGGCTGTTCCGCAGGGCCGAGGAGGATTGCCACGTTCGAGAGGTAATCCAGACGGTCGAGGCGGCGCTGATTTTCGGGCGACGCGTCCAGCCAGTCGAGCACCTCGACGAGCTCCTTTTCCGAGAGCTCGTTGCGCAAATATTTCTGAAGTGTGAGATCGTCCATCTTTTCGGCGTTGTATAAGGATAACAAACAACCGAAGGGGATGAGTAGTAAAAAAAACGATTTTTTTCATTTTCCGGAAAAATCGGCCCTCAGAGCCATTCCGGGGCGGGTTTCGACGGCGAAAAATTTCGGGCCCGGAGATCCGCTTCCCCCCCCTCCGGAGCGAAGAGTCCGGGAGGGACGTTCGGAAAGGGACGATAAAAAAGGAAAGCGGGGACTGTCCGCACCGAAGGGGAGGTCCCGGGCGGTCAGAAGCGGTTCGAAAACAGCCAGAAGATGAGTGTGGCCGGCAAATAGTCCTTCAGCGCCTCGCGCAGAAGATCCAGCGCCCGCCGCATCTCGAAATTGACCCGGCTGACCGTAATGCCCAGCCGGTCGGCGATCTCCTTGTAGGTCAGCCCCTCCTGGCGGCTCAGCAGAAAGACGCGGCGGGTCATCTCGCCCATGCGGGCAATGGCGCCGCCGGACAGCAGGCGGATCTCCTTCGAAAAGATGCGGTCCGGATCGCAGGCCGAGAGCGAGCGCACGTCGGCCATGAGCAGCCGCTGGCGGGTCGAATGGAGATCCTGTTCGGCCAGACGATGACGGAGTTGGGCGTTGAGATGGTTCAGACAGCGGTTCTTGACCGAAGTAAGGATATAGGCCGGAATGTTGATATCGGCGGGCAGACTCTCACGAATCTCCCAAAAGGCCATGAAACTGTCCGAAACGATATCCTCGGCCACGGCGGCATTGCGGACATAACGACACGCTACGGCGACAAAACGGGGTTTGAATTCGGAGAAGAATTGCCCGAATTCGGCAGGAGTAAGCAAGAGTTGCAACCGTCCGTTTTCCATCACCATATGTTTCGTCCGACAAATGAGGTCCCGACTACGTTGTACAGATCCGGCCGCCGAAACCGGGAGGGTCCGAACAGGCCTTCCCATGCGCTTCGACCGGATCTCCAGCAAAGGTAATCTTTTTTTACCAAATGCAACCACTTTTTTACGGCACATACGGGCTGTCATGCCGCTTCATGCAGTTCTCCACTCACAATCAGCAACATATAGACACAACGCGCAGTCCGACGGATTTCCGGCCCGTTTCTTGCAGGGCCATGCGTCGATGACCACCAACCGCCCCACCACCGATACGCCCGCCGCGCGGGAAGCGCTGCTGCGGCGCCTTGCCGGGAGAATCCAGCCCGTCAATGCCGCCGCCACGTGCGTCGGCGTACTGCTGGCCTATCTGGTGGGGACCTACGTCACCGGTCCCTTTCACGCCGCCTCGCACTGGATGGGGGCCATGCTGGCCTGCACGTCGGTGGTGGTCGTGCTGCAGAAGCCCGGACTCAAACAGTCGCTTCCGGTCGGCTGGATGCGCGTGCTGGGGACCTTCATCGGCGCCCTGATCGCCTTCTGCTACCTGAGCATCTGGCACTTCTCCGTCGCCGGAATGCTCCTGACGATCTTCCTGCTCGAGATCGTCAGCATGCTGCTCGGCATCTACGTCAACGGACACATCGCCACCATCACGCTGATCGTCATCCTGCTCATCTCGCAGGAGAACCCCCGCCTGCCACCGGCCATCAACTGCCTGCTGCGTTTTCTGGAGTCGGTCGTCGGCGTGGGGATCGGACTGGGAGTGATGTGGGTCTCGGAGTGGTGGCAGCAACACCGGCAGGCGAAAAACGCCCCGCCGACGGGCGGATAACCCGGTCCGGGCCAGGGAGCGGATAACCGGGCCGGAGCCGGCGACAGAGCCCCCCCAATACGGAACCGCTTCGTCCGCCGCTGCAATCCGGCACGTCCATTTCGCGCGCCGATTTGCATTTTCCGATCCGATTCCCTATATTTGTCCCCGACGGGTCGGCGAACACGCGCGGAATCTGCCGCAGCCCCCCCGTTTGAAAAGAGGTTACGAAATGCCCCGAAGATGATGGCAGCCATGAATCAGATGATGTGTTGTTGTGCAGCGATTGCCAATCGTTGCCGCCGCATCGTGCCTGCTGCCGCGCGGAGGCCGGGACCTCAAAGCGTCTGAAAACCGCATTTCCCAAACAAACATTCAATTCACCCATACGAACGGGGGCAGCAGGAGTTGACTGCAGCCCCCGTTTTCGTATCCAAACCCGAAAAAAGATGGAAACAATCGCAAACTCCGTACTGGAACTCATCGGCCGCACACCGCTGGTCGAACTGCAGCGCCTCGGCCGCCGGACAGACGCCGCGGCCCGCATCGTGGCCAAAGTCGAATCGCGCAACCCCGCAGGGAGCGTCAAGGACCGCGTGGCGCTGGCCATGGTCGAGGAGGCCGAGGCGCGCGGCGAACTGCATCCCGGCGCCACGATCATCGAACCCACGAGCGGAAATACCGGCGTCGGGCTGGCGTTGGTGTGCGCCCTGAAGGGCTACCGGCTCATCCTGACCATGCCCGAGACAATGAGCATCGAACGGCGGCGCCTCGTGGCGGCCTACGGCGCACGCGTGGAGCTGACGCCCGGTGCCGAAGGGATGGCCGGGGCCATTGCCCGGGCCCGGGCGCTACAGGCCGGGATCCCGGGGTCGGTGATCCTCCAGCAGTTCGAGAATCCGGCCAACCCCGAACGCCACTACCGCACGACGGGCGACGAAATCTGGCGCGACACCGACGGACGGGTCGATCTCTTCGTGGCAGGGGTCGGGACCGGCGGCACGGTGAGCGGCACGGGCCGCCGCCTCAAGGAGCTGAATTCGGCGGTGGAGATCGTCGGCGTGGAGCCCGCCGCGTCGCCCGTGCTGTCGGGCGGGCAGCCGGGGCCCCACCGCATTCAGGGCATCGGGGCGGGATTCGTCCCGGCGAACTTCGACCCGACGGTCGTCGACCGCATCCTCCGCGTCGACGATGCACAGGCCATCGCCGCGGCACGGATGCTGGCCCGATGCGAGGGGCTGCTGGCCGGCATTTCGTCGGGGGCCGCCCTCTGGGCCGCGCTGCATCTGGCCCGTCAGGAGGCGCTGCGCGGCAAGACGATCGTCGTCCTGCTACCCGACACCGGCGAACGCTACCTCTCGACCGCCCTCTACGATTTCGACAACTTCAAGGCCGACCTCCAGTTATGAGAATCACCCCCGCTACCCCACAGCCGCAGCGTCCCGCGGGCGCTGCGGCCCCGGCCGGGCTCTCCGACCGGCAGCTGCGGCAACTGGCCGCACGCCTCACGGCGCACGATCCGCACATTCCCGTCCTGGCGGCCGCCGGGATCGACCCCACGGCGCTGGAGCGCATCGTCGAAGGGTTCCGCTCGGTGGTCTTCACCGGGTATTTCGACCGGCGGCCCCCCGAGGTGCAGCTCACCGAGCTGGCCGGGCACCTCACCCGGCAGTGCGCCCGGGCCTTCGCCGTCTTCCACGGCCGCACCCCGGGCAACGACATCCCCGACGCCTCCGCCCCATTCGAATCCACCCCGGGAGAAGGTGCGGATGCGATGCCGCGCGCGAGCGACGCCGCCACGTCCGACACAGCGGCCGAACGGTTCGGCGCGGAGACGGCCCGCCGGCTGCTCGAAATGCTGCCCGAACTGCGCCACCGGCTGGGGACCGACGTGCGGGCGGTCTGCGACGGCGATCCGGCGGCGTCGGGCTGCGAAGAGGTGATTCTCTGCTACCCGGCGCTGGTGGCCATGACCCACTACCGGCTGGCCCATGCGCTGTGGGAGTCCGGGGTTCCGATCCTGCCGCGGATGATCACCGAACGGGCCCACTCGATGACGGGAATCGACATCCACCCCGGAGCCGTGATCGGCGATTCGTTCAGCATCGACCACGGCACGGGCGTCGTCATCGGCGAAACCTGCATCATCGGCAGCCACGTACGACTCTACCAGGGGGTGACGCTCGGCGCCAAGAGTTTCAAGTTCGACGACGAGGGGCACATCCTGCGCGAGGCACGCCACCCGATTCTCGAGGACCGTGTGGTGGTCTACTCCAACTCGTCGATTCTCGGGCGCGTGCGCATCGGCCACGACTCAGTCATCGGCGGCAACGTCTGGCAAACCACCGATCTGGCCCCTCACTCGCGGGTCATCCAGGGACGGGCCACGATCTCGACCTTCGAGAACGGCGGCGGGATCTGACGACGGGCGGCAACGGACAGCGACAGGAGAACGGCAGGAGAACGGCAGCAACGGCAAAATCCGGCCTCCGCGGAAGCCCCGACCGACCCGAAAATGCGTTTTTCTCCCCGGCGGCGGATCAACCTGCGCTCAAAATCACTACCTTTGCGGCCCGGACCGATCCGTCGCCGACGGGTAAGGCCGCGGCATACCGGCATCCGTCCCTTCTTCGCCCGGCATGCCCTTACGCCGCCCCGCTACCCGCAACGATGCACCCGCCCCGCAAAATCTGACAAGCGATGAACGAAAGTGAGAATCGAACGGCACGCCCCGTTCTCTGGAACAGCAACTACGTGAAGGTATGGATCGCCAACTTCATGCTCTTCTTCGCATTCTATCTGCTGGCGCCGCTGCTGCCGCTCTACCTGCGCGACACCTTCTCGGCCGGCAAGGCCATGATCGGCATCGTACTGAGCGGATACACCCTCACGGCCCTATGTGTCAGACCATTCAGCGGCTTCGTGGTTGACACCTTCCCCCGCAAGAAGGTACTTCTGATCTGCTACTTCTGCTTTGCGCTCTTCTTCGCCGGGTACTTCATCACCGGATCGCTCGTCCTGTTCGCCGCCATCCGCACGCTGCACGGCGCACCGTTCGGCGCCACAACCGTCGCCAGCAGCACCATGGCCGTCGACGTGCTCCACCCCGAACGCCGCTCCGAAGGTATCGGCTACTACGGCCTGAGCAACAACATCGCCATGGCCATCGGACCCTCGATGGGCCTCTACATCTACCACACGATCCACAACTTCGAACTGCTCTTCACCCTCTCGCTGGTGATCGCCTTCGCGGGACTCGCCATCGACTCGACGATCCACTGCCGCGAACGACAGCCGATCCGCCGCGAAAGCAAGGTCTCGCTCGACCGTTTCGTCCTGCTCAAGGGGTGGAGCGAAGGGATCTGCATCACCGCCTTCGCCTTCTCGTTCGGCGTCATCTCGACCTATATCGCCATCTACAGCCAGGAGGTGCTGCACATCACCTCGGGATCGGGCACCTTCTTCATGCTGCTGGCCGTGGGACTGATCCTCTCACGGCTGGTCGGAAGCCGCTCGCTGCGCGAGGGGAAGATCGTCCAGAATGCCTCGGCCGGCATGCTGATGTCGATGTGCGGCTATCTGGTCTTCACGGCCGTGCCGAACCTCTACGGCTACTACGCCGCCGCCCTGATGATCGGCCTCGGAAACGGCCACATGTATCCGGCCATGCAGACCATGTTCATCAACCTGGCCCCGCACGAACGCCGCGGTACGGCCAATTCGACGATCCTCACCTCGTGGGACCTCGGCGTCGGGATCGGCATCATCGGCGGCGGCAGCGTCGCCGAACACCTGGGCGGCTACGGGGCGGCCTTCTGGCTGGCCTTTGCCGTCAATGTCGTGGGCGTACTCTTCTTCTTCGCCTACGCCCGCCGCAGCTTCCTGCGCAACCGCCTCCGCTGACCCTCCGCTGACCCTCCGCTGACCCTCCCCCGGACCGGACAGAGACCGGACAGAGACCGGACAGCCCCGCCACAAAAGGTCATTTTGATAAATTATCGCACCTTTTGAACCCTTTCCCCGCTGTTGGTGGTGCCGTCGTTCCCGGTCTTTGCCGGTCTACCGAACGGATTGAACGACGGTTGGCACCTTACCGATGCGGACTCGCTCTGCGGAATCGGTATCACGCAGGTAGACAAAATCCAAGGGGGGGGGAAGGAAAATTTTCCGACACCCCGCACCCCGTCCGGTAATCCGGTCGTAGTTGCCGTCATCGACGGCGGATTCGACTTCTCGCACCCCGATCTGCGCGACCGCGTGTGGACCCACCCCGGCGAGATCCCCGACAACGGGCGTTACCGCCGCCCTGCACATCGTGGCCACACGCCCCTCGATGGCCCGTCGCGAGGCGCCGTGGACAACGGCGCCTGGGTCATCAACATGAGCTTCGGCAAATACCTCTCCGCGAAGTGGCACGCGCCATCCGCTACGCCGCCCGGCGGGACGTGCTGGGCGAACACTTCGAATTTGTCGGTGAGCCCGAATTTGTCTACGGCAAGGGCAAGCTGACGTCCCCCCCCGTCCAGCTGAAGTTCCTCAAGAAGGAGGAGGGCAAGGACAAGATCGTACTGAAGGTCGATCCGTCGGCCGTCCAGTATGTAGCGGGCGATCCGGACGAGTGCACCATCACGATCGTCGGTTCGGACTACTTCAAGATCGAAGGTACGTGGTATGTCGACCAGCAGCCGACCGACAAGGAGGCGATGAAAGGTTACCGGTACTTCAGCGACGATGCCTTCACGGGATTCCCGGCAGCCACTGAGGCCGACACCTTCACCTTCGATACGGAGAAGAACGTGCTGACCACCTCGCTGCAGTCCGATCTGAAGAACTTCTTCGGTGAGACCTGTAACAGGGTCCCTGCGGACAAGGAGTGCTCTGACAGAGACATCTCTGATCGAACGATCGAATACCAACTTCTGCTGATCGATCCGGACAACTGCAACCGCGACTTCTCGGCCACGTCGACCGGCGCCGACAAGAATGCCTACATCGGCATACGCCTGGGCAAGGAGCAGGACACCAATGAAGACATACTGGAGCTCTACCTGTTGGACTACCAGTCGACCTCGTTCCTCGCCTTCCTCACAGCGTATTACAGGTACAACGATACACGCCCCGTGGTCACTACGTCCGGCGTTTACAGGCTCTTCTATCCGAAGAAACAGAAGTAGCCGAAAGCCAGGGACAAAATCCGACGAGGGGCGGTGATCAGCGGATCGCCGTCCCTTTGTTTGTGCCCCGAAAGGTCTTCCGAAAAGGTGTTCCGAAAGGGGACAATCTGCTCCAATCTGGCCACAACAGACCGTCGCAATGTCCCGCGAACCGAATTTATGCGTATCTTTGTCGGAAGAGAAAAATCTGCTGAGACATGAAACGCATCATCAATCCCTGGCGCGGCATGGAGGGGTACCGCTGCTACGGTTGCGACCCTCACAGCCCCGAGGGGCTTCGCATGGAGTTCTACGAAGACGGCGAGGAGATCGTCAGCCTCTGGCACCCGCGCCCCGAATTCCAGGGGTGGGTCGACACGCTGCACGGCGGAATCCAGGCCACGCTGGCCGACGAGATCAGCAGCTGGGTGGTCTTCCGCAAGTTCCAGACCAGCGGCGTAACCACCCGCATGGAGGTGCGCTACCACCGCCCGATCCACACCTCGGATGACCACATTGTGCTGCGGGCCCGCGTCGAGGAGCAGCGCCGCAATCTGGTGCGCATCGCCGTGCGCATCACCGACAGCGAGGGGCGTCTCTGCACCGAGGCCACGTGCGTCTACTTCCTCTTCCCGAAGGAGAAGGCCCGCGAGGAGTTCCACTTCTGCGACTGCGGGGTCGAGGAGGGCGATTTCGACCCCCTGAACGCCCACTCCGAGGCCGGGAAATAGGCGTTACGGCAAGTTCCCGGGCCGGTGCAGCCAGAGGTCCCGGAACCGGGCGAAATACGCTCCGAAACAGCTCAGAACACCTCCGGCCGGCACAAACCGACTTCCGACGACAAGCAAACACGACGGAAAAGGCCGGATCTCCCGATTGACGGGGGATCCGGCCTTTTCATGTGCCGAACGGAGCGGAAGCCACGGGAAGCCGTGGGAAGCCGTGGGGGCGTATGGGGAACCCGGAGAGCCTCGAACATCCCGAAGCCTCGGGAACATCCCGAAACCCTCGGGAGCCCGGCCCCGGAAGGGCGTCAACCGACTTTCATCACGTTGTCGATACCCAGATTCTTGTAGGTGTCGGCCAACTCCTCCTCGCTACGGTCGGAGATCACCAGCAGCTTGTCGCCCACCATCAGTTCGGTATTCCCGCGCGGGACGAAATATTCGCCGTTGCGGCAGACCATCATCACCAGCGTATTCTCGGGCAGCGAGATATCCTTGAGCGTATGGCCCGCTTCGAGCATGCCGGCGTTGACCTCCACTTCGGTCAGCGCCGACTTCATGTCGTCGTGGTGCATCTCGACGTTGAAGGCCGATTCACGCTCATCGAAGGCCAGCCCCAGCAGGTTGGCCATGCCGCTGACGGTCGTGCCCTGGATGACGAGCGAAAGGATCGTCGAGAGGAAGACGACGTTGAAGAGCAACTCGGCATGCTCGATGCCGGCCATCATCGGATAGGTGGCGAAGAGAATCGGCACCGCACCGCGCAGCCCGACCCACGAGATGTACCACCGGGCCCGGGTCGAGAAGTTGCGGAAGGGCAGCAGGCAGGCGAAGACCGACACCGGACGCGCCACCACGATCATGAACAGACCGACGGCGCCGCCCAGCATCAGCACCTCGGGACGCAGCAGTTCGTCGCTGTTGACGAAGAGGCCGAGGGTGAGGAACATGACGATCTGCATGAGCCACGTGAAACCGTCGAAGAAGACCGTAAGCGGCCGTTTCTGGGCGATCTTGTGGTTGCCGACGACCAAACCCGCCAGGTAGACGGCCAGATAGCCGTTGCCCTTGATCAGGTCGGTAAAGGCAAAGGCGAAGAAGATAAAGGCCAGCAGCAGCACCGAATAGAGCGAATGGTTGACCAGATTGATCTTGTTGAGGGTCCAGACCGCCAGCCGTCCGATCAGATAGCCCGACAGGGCGCCCACAACCAGCTGCACAACCAGATAGACAAGCCCCATGCCGAAGCCGACGTTGCCATCCGAGGAGTTGCTCAGCACGCTGATCAGCAGCACCGTCAGCATGTAGGCCATCGGGTCGTTCGAGCCGCTTTCGAGCTCCAACAGCGGGCGCAGGTGCTGTTTGAGGCCCTGTTTCTTGCTTCGCAGGATGGAGAAGACCGAGGCCGAGTCGGTCGACGATATCGTGGAGGCCAACAGCAGCGCCATCGGGAACGACATCTCGAATCCCATCCACGGCGCCACGAGCCAGACAAATCCGGCCAGCACCGCAGCCGTCAACACCACGCCGACCGTCGCCAGCACAATACCCGGTCCGAGAACGGGACGTATCTCCTCGAAGGAGGTGTCCATACCGCCGGTGAAGAGGATGATACAGAGCGCGATCATACCGATGAACTGCGTCATCTCGACCGAGCGGAACGAGATGAAGTGCAGTCCGAACAGCATGCCGACCCCCAGAAAGAGCAGCAGAGCCGGAGCTCCGAAACGATAGGCCACCTTGCCGGCCATCACCGCCACGAAAAGCAGCAGGGCACCTACCAATACGAAATTTTCACTTGTTATTACCATAGATATCTGATTATCATACAATTGTCACAAATTCAAGACCAATTCCGGGCAGCATCGCGGGGCTGCATGCCGGAACCGCTGCGGCCGGCCGGGGACCACTCCGCCTGCCGGCCCGGCCCCCTGTCGCAGTCGGCCCGGCCCCCTGTCGCAGTCGGCCCGGCCCCCTGTCGCAGTCGGCCGCTTACTGCGGGATGAAGATGTAGGTGATCGTCCCGCTCTGGCGGGCCGGTGCCGAGGAGTCGATGTTGAAGAGCGACACGCGGGCCGCCTCAATCGCCGCCTGACGCATGCACTCGTCACCCCCCTCGCGAATGCGGGCCGCCGTGACCTCGCCGGCCCGGTTCACCGTAATCTCGACAATCACCTCACCGCCCTCCTCGCAGCGGTAGGCCGGAATCTCCAGCCAGCGCGACGTCCGCACAGGGTTGGTCAGCGAAAACGAAACCGTCACCCGCCCCTTGACGCGCACGTCGCGATGCTCCGACTCGCCACCCTGTCCGCGGCGCTGGCGGATGGCCCGCTCCTCGGCCAACCCCTCCTCATAGGCTTCGCGGTTGGCCCGCATGCGGGCTTCGGCCCCGGCCGCCGCCTCGTTCAACTCGGCGGCATTCGTCCCGCGGTCGTCGCGCAGCTCCTCGTTGAGGGCATTCTCATTCGACGTGCGGTTGCGGATGCTGCGCCAGTCGACGGGATCCTGATCCTGCTCCTGCCGCTCACGCACCTCACGCTCCAGACGGTCGCGCTCCTGCTCCAGTTCGGCCAGCGTCTGCAGGTCGACATACATGCCCTGCTGGCTGGCCCGGCGTCCGATGACGATCTTCGATGACACGAAGACGATCATCAGCACCAGATAGGCGATCAGCGTCACACACAATCCCACCCGATGATCGTAGACCCACGTTCCGGCATCTTCGCGACGGTTGTCGAACGGGAGCTTCAGACGCGGACGCCGCGGCGCCTTCGGGGGTATCACCTGTGGATTTTCACTCATGGTTGCCGCACGGAATTTCGGACAAAGATAAGGCTTTTTTCCAAAAATTTTATACCTTTGGGCGCACAAATATATACGCTACTCCGCTTATGTCAACCAAACAATAAACTATGTCAACCAAACAACAAACCCTGAAAGCTCCGATTTCGTTCTCGGGGAAGGGTCTTCATACGGGTGTCCGCGTGAATATGACCATCAACCCCGCCGAGGCCAACACCGGCATCGTCTTCCGACGGATCGACATCGAGGGCCAACCCATAATCCCGGCACTGTGCGACCATGTGGTCGACACCTCGCGCGGCACGACCATCGAATTCGGCGGGCACCGCGTCCATACCATCGAACACGTCATGTCGGCCCTCTGGACGCTGGGCGTCGACAACGCCATCATCGACATCGACGCCGAAGAGACCCCGATCCTCGACGGCTCGGCCGCAGCCTACGCCAAGGCCATCACCGAAACCGGCCTGGTCGACCAGCAGGCCGAACGTTCGTTCTACCACGTCACCGAAAAGATGGTCTACACCATCCCCGAAAAGGGCGTGGCCATCATCCTCTATCCCGACGATGAGTTCGCCGTCTCGGTGCACGTCGATTACAACTCGAAGGTCATCGGGAACCAGTACGCCACGTTCGTTCCCGGCGACGACTACGCCGAGAAGATCGCACCCTGCCGCACGTTCGTCTTCCTGCACGAGATCGAACCCCTGATGAAGATGAACCTCATCAAGGGCGGCGATCTGGACAACGCCATCGTCGTGGTCGAGAATCCCGTCCCCGACGAACAGCTCGAACACCTCAAGAAGATCTTCAACAAACCCGACATCGAGATCAAGTCGGGCTATCTGAGCAACCTCGAACTGCGCTGCAGCAACGAACTGGCCCGCCACAAGCTGCTCGACCTGCTGGGCGACTTCGCGCTGCTGGGCGTGCGCATCAAGGGCCGCGTATGGGCCACCCGCCCCGGGCACTTCGCCAACACGGAGTTCATGAAGCAGCTCAAACACACCATCCGCAAGGCCGGCGAAAAGCCCCGCTTCACCTACGACTGCCGCAAACCGGCGCTCTACGACATCAACGACATCCGCCGCATGCTGCCCCATCGTCCGCCGTTCCTGCTCGTCGACCGCATCTTCTACTGCGACAAGACCGACGTGGCCGGCATCAAGAACGTCACGATGAACGAACCCTTCTTCGTCGGACACTTCCCCAACGAACCCGTCATGCCGGGCGTGCTGATCGTCGAGGCCATGGCCCAGTGCAGCGGCATTCTGGTCCTCAACTCGGTGCCCGACCCGGAGAACTACTCGACCTACTTCATGAAGATCGACAGCGTGAAGTTCAAGCACAAGGTCGTGCCGGGCGATACGCTCCAATTCGAAATCCACCTGCTGGAACCCATCCGCCGCGGCGTGGCCGTCGTCGAGGGCAAGGCCTTCGTCGGCGAGAAACTTGCCTGCGAAGCCGTGATGATGGCCCAGGTCGTCAAGAACAAGAAGTAATCGCAATGTTATGATAAGCAATCTGGCCTACATTCACCCCGATGCCAAAATCGGGAACAACGTTACGGTGGAACCCTTCGCCTGCATCGCCGGCGACGTCGTCATCGGCGACGACTGCTGGATCGGTCCCGGCGCCGTGATCCACGACGGAGCCCGCATCGGCAAGGGCTGCCGAATCCACACCGCCGCCTCGATCTCGTGCCTGCCCCAGGACCTCAAGTTCAAGGGCGAGGCCACGACGGCCGAAATCGGCGACTACAACGATATCCGCGAGTGTGTCACCATCAGCCGCGGAACCGCCTCGACGGGAACCACGCGCGTGGGTTCGCACAACCTGCTGATGGCCTACGTCCACGTGGCCCACGACTGCGTGGTGGGTGACCACTGCGTCATCGCCAACCGCGTCTCGCTGGCCGGCGAGGTCCATATCGGCGACTGGGTGGTCATCGGCGGCCATGCCGCCATCCACCAGTGGGTGCACATCGGCGCCCACTCGATGGTCCAGGGCGGCGCGCTGTTGGGTCAGGACCTGCCCCCCTACATCATCGTACGCAACGACACGCTGCGTTTCGCCGGCATCAACAAGGTGGGACTCTCGCGCCGCGGATTCACGCCCGAGCGCATCGGCGAGATCCACGACGCCTGCCGCATCCTCTTCCAAAGCGGGCTGAACTACATGGCCGGTTGCGAGGAGGTCGAGCGGCAGATTCCGCAGAGCCCCGAACGCGACCATCTGCTGCAATTCATCCGCGAATCGAAGCGAGGCATCATCAAACCCTACGCTTCGAAGATTGACAACTGATTTTTCACGCTTTTCGCCAACAAAATATTGGTATATCGGAAATATATTACTATATTTGCCGTGTCGAAAGACCGAGAACGCAGCGATAAGGGGACTATATGTCCCCTTATTTCGTGGTTGAACTTACCCGAAACATGATGGATATTCAGAAAATCACGGCCATAGCCGAACGCAAACTCGAAGGTACGGACCTCTTTGTCGTCGACTGTACCTGCAATCCCGCCAACGAGGTCGAACTGACCATCGACAGCGACACGTCGGTCGGAATCGACGCCTGTGCCGAACTGAGCCGCGCTATCGAGGCCGAGCTCGACCGCGACGCCGAAGACTTCTCGCTGACGGTCATGTCGGCCGGTATCGGCTCCGAACTGCGCTCGCTGCGCCAGTACCGCAAGCTGGTGGGCAGTTCGGTGGAGGTGCTGCTGACAAGCGGCATCAAGCTGCTGGCCCGGCTGGACGAGGTCACAGACGAGGGCATCACCCTCTCCTATGAGGAGAAGCAGGCCGTCGAGGGCAAGAAACGCAAGCATCTCGTCAAGGTAAGCCGCACCTACCCCTTCTCCGAAATCAAGTACACGAAGGAGTGGCTTGACTTCAAATAGCGGGGGGGGGTAAGAGCCGAGCGAGCGAGAGAGCGAGAGAAGAGAAAGAGAAGAAGAGGGAGGGAAGAAGAGAGGAGGAGGAGGAAGAAGAGAAGCAAGCGAGAAGGGGCATAGCAAGTGCCGGGGCCGCGTAACGAAAAAGGACCGGGGCCGCACAACATAAAAAGACCGGGGCCGCATAACGAAAAAGGGGCCGGGGCCGCGTAACGAAAAAGAGCCGGGCCACGTAACGAAAAAGGAGCCGGGGCCGCATAACAAGATAAAAGGGACCGGGGTCGCATAATATAAGGTTTGGGCAGGCGCCGGGCCGTACAACAAACAAGCAATGAGGCTCCGGAAACGTGCCGGGCTGCAAAACAATAGAGACGAAAAAAATCAAAATCGAAAAACAAGATAAACAACCCATGGACAATCTCAATCTTATCAGCAACTTTGCCGAATTCAAGGAGCTGAAGAACATCGACAAGTCGACGATGATCGGCGTGTTGGAGGACGTCTTCCGCCACGCGTTGCAGAAACAGTACGAGACGGATGAGAACTTCGACGTGATCATCAACCCCGAAAAGGGCGACCTGGAGATCTGGCGTAACCGGACCGTCGTCGAGGATGGAGCCGTCGAAAACCCCAATACGCAGATCGCCGTCTCGGAGGTCAAGGCCATCGACCCCACCTACGAAATCGGTGACGAATATGCCGACGAGATCAAACTCTCGTCGTTCGGCCGCCGCACGGTGCTCTCGCTGCGCCAAAACCTCGCCTCGCGCATCCTCGAACTCGAAAAGGCCAGCCTCTATGAAAAATATTCGGAGAAGGTCGGCGAGATCATCACCGGCGAGGTCTACCAGGTCTGGAAGAAGGAGGTGCTGATCCTCGACGACGAGGAGAACGAACTCATCCTGCCGAAAGCCGAGCAGATCCCCAACGACTTCTACCGCAAGGGCGATACGATCAAGGCCATCGTCAAGTCGGTGGAGATGAACAACAACCAGCCGCGGATCATCCTTTCGCGTACGGCCAACCAGTTCCTCGAGCGGCTGTTCGAGCAGGAGGTGCCCGAAATCTACGACGGTCTGATCACCATCAAGAAGATCGCCCGCATCCCGGGCGAACGCGCCAAGGTGGCCGTCGAATCCTACGACGAACGCATCGACCCGGTAGGCGCCTGCGTCGGCATGAAGGGTTCGCGCATCTACTCGATCGTCAAGGAGCTGCGCAACGAGAACATCGACGTGGTCAACTACACGGCTAACCCGCAGCTGATGATCCAGCGTTCGCTCAACCCCGCCAAGATCTCCTCGATCACCGTCGACGAGGAGAAGAAGACCGCTTCGGTCTACCTGAAGCCCGACCAGGTGTCGCTGGCCATCGGCAAGGGAGGTCTGAATATCCGTCTGTCGAAGATGCTCACGGGCTACGACATCGACGTCTACCGCGAAGTCGAGGAGGAGGATGTGGCCCTGACGGAGTTCGCCGACGAGATCGACGGCTGGATCATCGACGCCCTGAAGGCCGCCGGCTGCGATACGGCCAAGAGCGTACTGGAACTCCCCGTGGAGGAGATCGCCGCACGTGCCGACCTCGAACTGGAACAGGCACAGAAGGTCGTCGAGATTCTGAAGGCCGAATTCGAATAAATCATCAAGGAAGAAAGGAGAACAGGACAATATGGGTAATGAAAGAAAATTAAGACTCATTCAGGTTGCCAAGGAGTTCAAGGTCGGACTGAACACCATCACGGACTTCCTGCAAAAGAAGGGCATCAAGAGCGACGGGTCGCCCAACACGCTGGTCGACGCCGAGACCTATGCCGTTCTGGAGAAGGAGTTCGGCTCGAACCGCAGCGCCGTGAATGCCCGGGAATCGGTTCGTGAACGCATCGCGCAGAAGCAGACGACCATCACCCTCGAGGAGGCCCGCAAACAGGAGCGTGAAGAGGAGAAGGAGGTGGTCATCAAGAGCCACATGATCCACGTCAAGGACGAGATCCAGCAGCCGAAGTTCCTCGGCAAGATTGATCTCTCGGCCAAGCGTCCCACCGTGCAGACGCTGAACCAGACGGCCAAGGCCGCCGAGAGTGCCGTGGCCGAACAGCCCGAGACGCCGAAGGCCGAAACGCGTCCGACGACTCCGGCTCCCGAAAAGCCGGTCCAGCCGGCCGCACAGCCCGCTGCCGAGGCACCGAAACCCGCAGCACAGCCCGCACCCGCTCCGGCCGTAAAGAGCGAGCCGAAGAGCGAGCAGACGCCGAAGGCCGAAGCACATCCGACGACGCCGGCTGCCGAGAAGCCGGCACAACCCGCCGCACAACCCGCCGCCGAAGCGCCGACCCCCACGGTACAGCCCGCATCGGCATCGGCCGCACAACCGGCCAAAAGCGAGGAGGCTCCGAAACCCGAAGCTCCGAAGGACAATATCTTCCGTCCGGCCACGGTGACGCTGACCGGTCCGCAGGTGCTGGGGACGATGGACGTCTCGGGCTTCGTTCCGGGCGGCAAGCACAAGCGCAAACGCCTGCAGAAGGAGAAGGTCGACGTGAACCGTGCCCAGAAGAGCGGCGGTCAGGGCGGCCAGAACAACCGCGGCGGCCAGGGCGGTCAGAACAACCGCGGCGGTCAGGGCGGACAGAACAACCGCGGCGGCCAGGGCGGTCAGAACAATCGCGGCGGTCAGGGCGGCCAGAACAACCAGCCGCGTCCGGGCGAGGGACGTCGCAACAAGAACAAGAATACGCCGAAACCCGTCCTGCGTCCGGAAGTGAGCGACGAGGAGGTTTCGAAGCAGGTCAAGGATACGCTGGCCCGTCTGACGGCCAAGGGCGCCAAGAGCAAGAGCGCCAAATACCGTCGTGACAAGCGCGAAGCCGTGGCCGAGCGCATGAATGAGGAGGTACAGCGCGAAGAGAAGGAACGTTCGACGCTTAAGGTCACGGAATTCGTGACCGTGAACGAGCTGGCGACAATGATGAACGTCTCGCCCACGGAGGTCATCACGGCCTGCATGAACCTCGGACTGATGGTGTCGATCAACCAGCGTCTGGATGCCGAGGCACTGGTGGTTGTGGCCGAGGAGTTCGGCTTCAAGATCGAGTTCGTCTCGGCCGACATCCAGGAGGCCATCGCCGACGAGGAGGACAAGGAGGAGGATCTCGTTCCGCGTCCGCCCATCGTGACGGTCATGGGCCACGTCGACCACGGCAAGACGTCGCTGCTGGACAACATCCGCAAGACAAACGTCATCGAGGGCGAGGCCGGCGGTATCACGCAGCACATCGGTGCCTACAGCGTCGAACTCAACGGGCAGAAGATCACCTTCCTCGACACGCCGGGTCACGAGGCCTTCACGGCCATGCGTGCACGCGGTGCGGCCGTTACGGACGTGGCCATCATCATCGTGGCCGCCGACGACAACGTCATGCCGCAGACCATCGAGGCCATCAACCACGCCCAGGCGGCCGGAGTGCCGATGGTCTTCGCCATCAACAAGATCGACAAGCCCAACGCCAACCCCGACCACATCAAGGAGCAGCTGGCACAGATGAACTACCTCGTGGAATCGTGGGGCGGCAAATACCAGGATCAGGAGATTTCGGCCAAGAAGGGCATCAATCTGGACAAGCTGCTGGAGAAGGTGCTGCTCGAGGCCGAGATGCTCAACCTGCGTGCCAACCCCAACAAGAAGGCCGTCGGCACGGTGATCGAATCGACGCTGGACAAGGGCCGCGGCTATGTCTCGACGGTGCTGGTGCAGAACGGTACGCTGCACGTCGGCGACGTGATCCTCTCGGGAACCTACACGGGCCGTGTCAAGGCGATGTTCAACGAGAACGGCAAGAAGGTGCAGGAGGCCGGACCGTCGACCCCGGTACAGGTGCTGGGTCTGAACGGCGCCCCGCAGGCCGGTGACCTGTTCAACGTGATGGACGACGACCGCTCGGCCCGCGAAATCGCCAACAAGCGCGAACAGCTGCAGCGCATGCAGGGCATCATGACCCAGAAGCACGTCACGCTGGACGAGATCGGCCGCCGCATCGCCATCGGCTCGTTCAAGGAGCTGAACATCATCGTCAAGGGCGATGTGGACGGTTCGGTGGAGGCCATGTCGGGCTCGCTGATCAAGCTCTCGAAGGAGAGCGTGCAGGTGAACGTGATCCACGCCGCCGTGGGTCAGATCTCGGAGTCGGACGTCCTGCTGGCCGCCGCCTCGAACGCCATCATCGTGGGCTTCCAGGTGCGTCCTTCGGCCTCGGCCCGCAAACTGGCCGAAAAGGAGGAGATCGAAATCCGCCTCTACTCGATCATCTACGACGCGATCAACGATATCAAGGATGCCATCGAGGGCATGCTGGAACCGGTGATGAAGGAGGAGATCGTCGCCTCGGCCGAGGTGATGGAGATCTTCAAGATCTCGAAGGTCGGCACCGTTGCGGGCTGCGTAATCCGCGAAGGCAAGCTGCAGCGTACGACACCGATCCGCGTGATCCGCGACGGTATCGTCATCTACACCGGCAAACTGGGTTCGCTCAAACGCTTCAAGGACGACGTCAAGGAGGTCGGCGTAGGTCAGGACTGCGGTCTGAACATCGAATCCTACAACGACATCAAGGTCGGCGATATCGTCGAGGGATACGAGCAGGTCGAGGTAAAACGCAAATAACACGGCGGAGCTCCCGAGAGGCGTATTCCGGCCTGTCACAACAAGAAAAATACGACACACTAACTGTAAGTCAAACCACTTAGAAATTTTTTGGCAGAAATGACTAACCCTATCCATTTCACGACTCCCGAGGAGGCCGTCAAGGTCATCAAATCGGGCGATCACGTGCATCTGAGCTCGGTAGCTTCGGCCCCTCAGTGTCTGATCAACGCCATGTGCCGCCGCGGTGAGGCCGGCGAACTGAAAGACGTGCACATCCATCACCTGCACACCGAAGGTCCGGCACCCTATGCCGATCCGAAATTCGAGGGTATCTTCCAGCTCGATTCGTTCTTCGTGGGCTCGAACGTGCGCAAGGTGACCCAGAGCGGATATGCCGACTACATTCCGGTCTTCCTGAGCGAGACGCAGAAACTCTACCGCTGCGGCGCCGTACCGTGCAACGTGGCCATGATCCAGGTCTGCCCGCCGGACAAGCACGGGTATGTATCGCTCGGTACGTCGGTTGATGCAACGCTGGCCGCCGTCGAGTGCGCCGACCACGTCATCGCCGTGGTGAACAAGCACGTGCCGCGCGCCTTCGGCCAGGCCATGATCCCGATGTCGAAGATCGACACCTTCGTCGAGGACGACACGCCGCTGATCGAGGCCAAGTTCACGGAGCCCAACGAGGTCGAAACGGCCATCGGCAAGCACTGCGCCGCACTGATCGAGGACGGCGCCACGCTGCAGATGGGTATCGGGGCCATTCCGAACGCCGTGCTGAGCCAGCTGGGCAACCACAAGAATCTGGGTGTGCACACCGAAATGTTCGCCGACGGCGTACTGCCGCTGGTCAAGAAGGGCGTCATCAACGGTGAGGCCAAGAAGACCGATCCGGGCAAGATGGTTTCGACGTTCCTGATGGGTTCGCAGGCCGTCTACGACTTCATCGACGACAACCCGGGCGTGCTGATGATGGACGTCGGCTACACGAACGACCCCTACATCATCTCGCAGAACGACAACTTCGTGGCCATCAACTCGGCCCTGCAGATCGACCTCACGGGTCAGGTCAGCGCCGACTCGCTGGGTACGAAGTTCTGGTCGGGAGCGGGCGGTCAGATCGACTTCGTCTACGGCGCATCGCTGTCGAAGGGCGGAAAGGCCATCATCGCCATGCCTTCGATCACGAACAAGGGCGTCTCGAAGATCTGCCCGACGCTGCTCGACGGTGCCGGTGTCGTGACGTCGCGTTTCCACGTACACTGGGTCGTTACGGAGTACGGAGCCGTCGATCTCTACGGCAAGTCGATGCAGGAGCGTGCGCGTCTGCTGATCTCGATTGCCCACCCGTCGGCCCGCGAGGAGCTCGACCGTGCAGCCTTCGAGCGCTGGGGATCGCACCACCACTACATCAAGAGCTACATGGGCAAATAACCGGCCCACGGCCCTTTGCGAAAAAAAGCCTCTCCGGAATCGGAGAGGCTTTTTTTGCATGCAGAGATGCGCGGCAAGGGGGGGCTCATGGAACGCTCCTGAGCAGATCGGTCAGAACTGCGGGGAAAGGAGTCTGCCTTGGCGGCGAACCGGCCGGCCGCCACCCCACCGGAGGATGCCGGCCACCACCCCTGTCGGGCACTGACAGATGCCGACCCACCCAACGTTCCGGCCACTACCCGGGAATGCCAGCTATCAGCCGCTCGCCGCCCTACCGAACATGCGCGCCGCCCTACCGGACAAATGAACCGGAATGGCGGGCGGAATTTCCGCAGGCATCGCGGACCGTCAGTTCGTAGGTATGGCGACGATGGGCTGCAGGACGATCGAAGCGATGAACGAGGGTTCCCTTCATTGGGAAACGGTCGCAGGGGACCCAGTCGCCGTCGATAAGGAGCGTCCAGGAGGCGATGCCCGAGAAGTTGTCCGACGTGCGGAAACGCAGTTCGGCGGCCGAGGAGAGCGACGCGCCGTCGGTAAAGAGCGGACGGATGGTCGGGGGCAGCGTGTCGGCCACGACGAGCAGATCGCCTGTCGTGCGCGTGACGGCCGTCACGGCCCCATTCGAATAGGTTCCGCCAACGTGATAAAGACCACCCTTGCTGCCACGACCGGCCAGGACGGCATGCAGCCGCAGACGGGGCGGCACCTGGGTCCGGATGGTCACCAACGCCGGGCTGTAAAGGGGCGTCGAGGCCTCAAGAAAACGGTAGACGGGCGACAGGACGACGACTCCGGCGCGACTCTGCGGCTGATCGAGACGCCGGGGATGGACGAACAACGGTTCGTAGAGCGAACCCTTCTGGATACGGG